>JBMCXL010000041.1:0-12847 GCA_048621015.1 Phycisphaeraceae bacterium | reverse complement strand
CGGTGATGACGGGGGATTCGGGGGGCATGAATGCGGTTCCGGGGGAGGGGCAGGCGGAGACGCGACAAGTCGCGTCGCTTCATATTCTGCTCTCCTGTCTCCTGTCTTCTGTCTCCTGTCTTCTAACTCCTCCGACCGGTCTGACCGATACAGACTGTATCACCCGGAAAGGAGTTGGACGATGCACCCCGCCCCGCAAGCCGAAATCGAGCGACGGACCGAACCCCGCATCCCGGCGAGCCACACGGTCAAGCTGCGCGGCGAGGCGGCGGGCCTGCGCTACCACACCGCGCGGACGTGCAACGTCTCCGCCAGCGGGGCGCTGCTGCAACTGGACCAACTGACCGCCCTCCGACCGGGCGAGCGCATCCGCCTGGGCTTTGCCGACCATACCCGCGCCGCGGTGCTGGCCGCGGAAGGGATGATCGACGCGGTCGTGCTGCGCAGCCTGCGCCACGAAGACCGGCAGGAGATCGCCATCCGCTTCACCTCGCCGCAAGTGCTGCCGCTGGCGGGGTGAGCCGCTGGCGGGGAGCGTGCCAAGCCGCAAGCGGCGGGCATCGCCTACAATCACCGCCATGTCCACCGAAGACATCTTCGCCGCCACCATCGACCATTACCTGGCGCCGATCAAGCCCTACCTTGACGACTCCACCGTCAGCGAGGTGATGATCAACGCGCCCGACCAGATCTTCATCGAGAAGGACGGCGAGTTGATCGAGACCGACGCCCGCTTCACGGACAAGGAAACGTTTCTCGCCGCGATCAACAACATCCTCCAGTACACGCACAAATCGCTCAGCGACGAGACGCCGCTGGTCGACAGCCGGCTGCCCGATGGCTCGCGCGTGCACGTCGCGAAGGAGCCGTGCGCCCGCTTCGGCACGACCGTCTCCATTCGCAAGTTCTCCAAGCAGGTGCTCGACATTGACTGGCTCGTGCAGCTCGGCACGCTCACCGAAACGGCGCGCGACTACCTGCACATCGCCGTCGCCGCCGAGCAGAACGTGCTGGTCACCGGCGGCACCAGCTCGGGCAAGACCTCACTGCTCAACGCCCTGTCGCGCTACATCCCCAAAGGCGAACGCCTCGTGGTGATCGAAGACTCGGCCGAGCTTCAGCTCCAGCAGTCGCACATCATCTCGCTCGAAGCCAAGCGCGCCGACCGCTACGGCCGCGGCGCGGTGACCATCCGCGACCTGTTCCGCTCGTCGCTGCGCCTGCGCCCCGACCGCATCGTGATCGGCGAGGTGCGCGGCGGCGAGGCGCTGGACATGATCCAGGCCATGACCTCCGGCCACGGCGGCTCCATGGGCACCCTCCACGCCACGAACCCCGCCGACGCCCTCTCGCGCCTCGAAACCCTCGCCCTGATGAGCAACATCGAACTGCCCCTGCACGCCCTGCGCGCCCAGATCGCCTCGGCCATCGACGTGGTCGTCCAGCTCAGCCGACAGATCGGCGGCCGGCGCATCGTCACCGCCATCACCGAGATCGACCCCGTCGATGAACACGGCAATTACCAGATGCGGGACATCTTCGCCCTGCGACCGGTCGAAGCTGGCGCCTCCGGGGACGAGCGCGAGAAGCAGATGGCCCTGGCCTGGACTGGCGCCGCTTCCGCCCTCGCCGGCCGGCTCACCGCCGCGGTCGAGGCGCAGGTCAGCGCCGATGTCCGGCCGATCTTCACCGTGGCGGGCCCCGACGCCCGATCGTAGAATGGACAGGATGAAACGGCTGCACCGCGACCAGCAAGGGCAGACCGCCCTGGAGTGGACGCTGTTGCTCGGGGTCATCGCCATTCCCAGCTACCTGATCGTGCGGCTGGGCGTGGCGACCCTGATCGCCCACTACCAGATGGTCACCACCCTCAACGGCCTGCCATTCCCTTAAGGGTGCAGACCCCATGAAGCGACGCGACTTGTCGCGCTTCGCCGCCGAGAAAGGACCGAACATGCAACTTCGCACACACCTCCACCGTGCCCGCCGCCTGCTCGCCCGCTTCCACTCCGACGAGCGCGGCGCCGAGGGCTTGGAAAAGCTGCTCATCCTCGCGGCCATCATCATCCCCCTGCTCGGCGTGCTGATCTTCTTCCGCGATGCGATTTCCGAGTGGGTGTTCGGCAAGTGGGGAGAAATTCAGGACGAGGCCGACAGCAGCCCGATTCCGTGACGCCGGCTCACCTCTAACCTGAAACCGCTCGCATGAGCCAAACGATCGCTTTCGTACTCCTCTGCGGCGTCCTGCTCATTGCGGGCGCCACCGACTGGTGCCGGGGCAAGGTCTACAACTGGCTGACCTACCCCGCGATCGCCGTCGGTCTGCTCTATTGGACCATCGCCGGCCTGCTCGGGGCTGAACCGGGCTTTGTCGCCGCGCTCATCGGCACCCTCGCCGGCTTTGTCCCGTTCACCGCCATCTACCTCGCCGGCGGCCTCGGCGGCGGCGACGTCAAGCTCATGACCGCCGTCGGCGCGCTCAGCGCCTCCTGGGCCTGCGTGCTCAGCACCACGGTCTACGCCCTGCTCGCGGCCGTGGCCATGGCGGTGGTCGTAATGATCCGCCACGGCCTCGTGCGCCGCACGCTCAGCCGCCTGTTCGGCGCCGCCCTGCAAGCCGCCGGCCGCGTGAGCCCCACTTTCCCCAGCGACAGCCCGCGCATCCCCTTCAGCACCGCCATCGCCCTCGGCGGCATCCTCGCCGGCGGCGAGCAACTGCTCGGCTGGCAAACCCCCTGGCGGTGGCTGGCGCCGTGAGTGTTAGCCACAGATGAACACAGATAAACACAGATGGGTAATTAAAAAGGGAACCAGAGAGGGCAGAGAAGCGTCGAAGGCGGCAAACGGCAATCAAACATTCTGTCTCCTGTCTCCTGTATCCTGTCTTCTAATCCGAGTTCATCCGTGTTCATCCGTGGCTGAGGAACACCTCAACGAGAGGCAAGGACATGACCGAAGGATCGCAAGCCCCCCAGCACGTCACGACGCTGCGGCCGGGCGAGAAGCTCGGCAACTACCGCGTCGTCGAGCAGATCGCCGCCGGCGGCATGTCCATCGTCTACCAGGGCCGGGACGACCTGCTCAACCGCGAGGTCGCGATCAAGCAGCTCCGCCTCACCGGGGAGACCGACGACGACCACCTGCGCCGCCAGCTCAAGTCCGAAGCCACCCTGCAGCGCCAGGCCGCCGCCGCCGCGCCCGATCGGCTCGTCCAGCCCATCGATCTCATTGACGAGCCGCGCGGCCTGTTCCTGATCACCGAATATGTCGACGGCCACTCCCTCGAACAGGAGTTGACGCGCCACGCCGATCCGATGGACCTCAAGCGCGCCCTCGGCATCGTCGCCGCCGTCGCCCAGGGACTCGCCGCGCTGCACTATCGCGGCATCATTCACCGCGATCTCAAGCCCGCCAATATCCTGCTCGGTCACGACGGCAGCCTGAAGATCACCGACTTCGGCCTCGCCACGGCCATGAGCGAGCAGCAGCTCCAGACCATCGGCTCGGTGCGCTACATGGCGCCCGAGTTGCTGCGCGGCGAGGAAGCCGACGGCCGCGCCGACCTCTACGCGCTTGGCCTGATCGCTTACGAAATGATCGTCGGCCGCCACGCCTTCGAGCAGGCCTTCCGCATGGTGCTGCGCGATCAGCGCAACCAGGCGATGCGCTGGGTCAAGTGGCACACCAACCCGCGCGCCCGCGTGCCTTCCATCGGCGAGATGCGCGACGACGTGCCCGAGACCGTGGCCGAGCTGATCGATCGGCTCATGGAGAAAGAGCCCGCGCGCCGCTTGCCCTCCGCCGAAGACCTGATCGACGCGATTCGCCGCTACCACGCCGGTCAGTCTGCGCCGCTCGGCGAATCGGCCCACTACGCCATGGCCGCGCCGCATGCAGGCGCTCCAGCCGATGGCGCGCTCAGTGGCGGCGGCGACACCGCGCCCGTGCCGCGCAGCAGCCGCATGCCGCTCATCCTCACCGCCGTGCTGCTGTTCTGGCTCGTCCTGGCCGGCGGCCTCGGCGCGTACGTGCTCAACAACCGTCACAGCGAGGAAGCCGATCGCCGCGCCCAGGCGCAAGAGACACTCGACCGCGCCGTCACCGCCTACCGCCAGGGCGCGTTCGCCGAGGCGGGCGAAGCGTTCCACAATCTGGCCGACCGCTGGCCGGCGCACACGGCCTTCGGGGCCAAGGCGCAGGCCGGCATCCTGCTTGCGCAGGCGCGCATCGACATGGAGACGAGCGCCTACACCGACGCCCGGCAGCGCCTCGAAGAGCTGCGCGCGATGGACCTGGCGACGATCGACCTGGTCAGCCGCGATCACGTGCGGAACCTGTTCGACGAGGCGGACCGGCGCGCCAACTTCGACGCGGCCGTGACGAGCATCGAGGGATTGATCGAGGAGAACCAGTTCAACGAGGCGCGCCGCCAGTTGCGCGACTGGAACGACGTCACGCTCACCAGCGACGAGGAGCAGCGCCTGGGCGAGTTGTCCGCGAAGCTGGAAGACCAGCAGGCGCGCTACGAGCGCGAGCGGATTCTCGAAACGGTCGATCAACTGGTGGAGGAGGAGCAGCGCGGCGAAGCGATCGAGCAGCTCGGCGCCGTGCTGGAGCGCGCCCCGAGCACGCGCCTGCAGCAGCGCTATGACGAGCTGGTCGCCGAGCAGAACTACGACAACGCGATCGCCCGCGCCGAGGCGGCCGAGGAAGGCGGCGACCTGGCCGAGGCGATCGAGGCCTACCGCCGCGCCTACGAGCTGCGCGAGAGCGAGGAACTGGAGGCGAAGCTCAACCAGGTGCGCAGCGCCGCGGCGGTGGACGAGGGCCTGCGCCTGCTGGAGGAAGGAAAGATGAGCGAAGCGGAGGCGGCGCTGACCCGCGCGCTGCGCTACGCCGACAACCCGCGCGCCCGCGAGGGGCTGCAGCGCATCGAATCCACCAGCCAGCGTGCCTCGTTCATCAGCGACGGTGACAATGCGTTCGAGCGCGGCGACTACGAAGCGGCGGTCACGCAATACCGCAACGCCCTCGCGCTCGGCGAGGACGATCAGCTTCAGGACAAGCTGACCAACGCCGGCGTGCGCCACCGCGTGCAGGAAGCGCGCGCGGCCATGCAGGACAACGAGCTCGACGAGGCCGAGACACTGCTGACCCAGGCGCGCCAGATGAACCCCACCGACGCCGAACTGGAAGCGGCGCTCGAGGAACTGGAGCAACACCGGCAGTACCAACAGCACCTGCGCGCCGGCGACCGCGCCCGCGCCACCAGTGACTTCGGTGAGGCGAAGCGCGAATACGTCAAGGCGCGGCAGATCCTCGACACCGAGGAAATCCACCAGCGCCTGCGCATGGCCGAGTATGACGACGCCATCTCCAAGGCGCGCGCCTATCTCAACATGCGCCAGTACGACAGCGCCGCCGCCTGGCTCGAAACGGCGGTCAAACAGATCGAGCAAGAGAACGAAGAGGTCCGCCAACTGCGCGCCCGCATCGAGCAGGGCCGCGAAGGCTCGAACTGAGGCGCCTCAACCATCTCCCCCCGGGAGAGGGTGCCGAGTACGCGGCGCAGCATTCGCGCGAGAACGTCCAACGAGGCGGGTGAGGGGATTGCCAGCGACCGGTGGGCTGCTGCGCGAAGCGGCAGTCAGTGGTAGCAGTTGATTCCCTCACCCTGACCATCTCCCAGAGGGAGAGGAAACACACGCCGGCTTTGCCGGCAACAAGCAGTGACGGCGAAGGTGCGTTCAAAAACCCCAGTTCATTCCATGCCTGAACCAAACCAGTCGCGCCCCATGCCTCTCCACCGCCGCCGCGCCGCCTACTACACGCTCTGCGCTGCGCTCTTCGCCGGCACATTGATCCTGCTCTACCTCACGTGGCAAGCGCAGCCCCATGTCTCCCCTGCCCCACGCGCGAACGATCGTCCCGGGCCGAACGAAACGAACACCCCCACCGCCGCGTCGCCGCGCCTCGACGAACTCGCCATCACCGCGCCGCTCGCTTTCGATCCCGACAGCGAGCCACTGGAGCGCGTCCCCGCCGACCTGCCCGCCCCGGCCGGCGGCACGCGCCAGTGGGCGTTCCAGCGCCGACACGCCGACGCGATCGAACAGGTCATGGCCTGGCGCATCGAAGGCGAATCCCTCGATCGCCTCGCCGCGCACTACACCGCCGCCGCCCAAGCGCGCGGCTTCACGCCCCTGCCAGCCGCATCCGACGAAACGCCCCCCGGCGCCGCGCGCGTGCTGAGCTTCACCGCACCGCACGCCGATGATCCCCGTTCGCTGCGCGTGCTGACCCTTCGCCTCCGCCCGCGGGGTGGTGCGGTTCACCTGCTGATCGCCTTGCGGTACGCTATCCCGCAGGATTGACGCGCCCCGAAGACGCCTCCCGGAGTGTCCGCCCCATGACGCAACTGCCCGCCGCTTCGCAATCCCCCCAGGGCAGCACCAAGGTGGTGATCGTCGCGCTGGTGCTGGCCGGCGTCGCGCTGGTGGGCGTCAACGCCTACATCGAATACGTCCGCAGCCAGATGCGCGACGACGAGCTGATGGTGTATCGGCTCAACCAGTCGGTCGAGCCGGGCGACGAGCTGAACGAGGACATGCTTATCGACTCGCCCGTTCAGGATCGCTACCGCGACTCCTACGACAATGCCGTCAAGGCCGGCGCCGATCTGCAGGCCCGGCTCGGCCAGACGTTCCAGCGCTACGCCAACCGCAACGACTTTCTCACCTACGACCTGTTCGTCGACCCCGAGGAGCACGAGCTGGACCGGCGCATCACCATGGGCAACCGCCTCATTGCCCTTCCGGTCAACCCACGCAACGTCACGGGCGGTCTGCGCCCCGGCATGTTCGTCGACATCGATGCCCCCCTGCCCGGCACCGGCGGCGACGTGGAACCCATCATCGAGCGCGTCAAGGTGCTCATGGTCGGCGAGTACAGCATTGTCGACGAGGCTGCCGCCGGCGAGCGCCGCCCCACCAGTCTCGGCAACTACTCCAACATCAGTATCGAAGTCACGCCTGAACAGGCGACGCAACTGGCGCAGATCAGCCGCATCGTCACCGGCGACTTCTTCATTCACGTCCGCAACCCCGGTGACCAGAACTATCCGAAGATCGAGGACGGCGGCATCAACCCGGAAGTACTCGAACTGCTCGACCAACAAACCGACGCCACCGCGCAAAGATAAAGACATTGCCAATTGCCAATTGCCGATTGTCAATTGACAACCCTCAATCAGCAAAGCTGATCGCGAAGCAATCGGCAATTGGCAATCTGAATCCCCATGGAATTCTGGCTCTACGACCACAGCACGAACACCCGCCAGACGGTCGAGGCCGACGGTGACACCCTCACCATCGGCCGCGATGAGCAGTGCGACATCACGCTCAAGAGCCCCTTCGTCGCCCACCGCCACGCGCGCCTCCTGCGCCGCGGCAACCAGCTCTTCGTCGAAGCGCTGTCCCGCGCCGGCACGCGCGTCGCCAACCGCGAGGTCGCGCCCGGCCAGTCCGTGAAGCTCGACTTCGGCGACGAGATCCAGCTCGGCCCCTATTCCATCGCGCCCGTCGGCGCCGACCGCCGCTCACCCTCGGCGCAGCACGACAACGAGGCCGCGCTTCAGCAACAACTGATGGACTTCGAGCAGGACGTCCACGGCGAACTGCTCGAGCGCATGAACCTGCGCGTCACCGGCCACCTCAACAAGAGCGACGAGCACTTCGTCACCCAGGTGCTCCAGCATCTCGACCAGATCCTCGACCGGCGCATCCCCGAGCTGCCCGACGAGGTGCTCGTGCACACGATGCGCATGCACCTGCACCGCCTGGTCGCCGCGGAAGTCGTGCGCCAATGCCAGGGGCGTGTGCAGACCGACTACCGCGCCGGTGACGAACGTCTGCTGGAAGCCGACAAGGAGCAGCAGATCGACGAGCTGGTCAGCTCCATGGTCGATCTCATGCCGCTGCTGTTCGACCCGGGCAGCGTCAACGAAGACCTGGCCGTGGCTGACGACGCGTTCGGCGACCTGTTCGAGCAGCAACTCGACTCGATCCCGCGCGACCTGCGCCGCTACATCGTGCGCCGCACCGTCAGCAAGGACATTCAGGACATCCTGCTCGGTCTCGGACCGCTCCAGGACCTGCTCGAAATGCCCTCGGTCAACGAGGTCATGGTCGTCGGCCGCGACCGCATCTACATCGAAAAGAACGGCGTCGTTCAGCCGACCACGCGCAGCTTCTTCTCCGAGGAAGTGCTGCTGTCGATCATCGAGCGCATCCTCACGCCCGTCGGCCGGCGCATCGACACCTCCTCGCCGCTGGTCGATGCGCGCCTCCCCGACGGCAGCCGCGTGAACGTGGTCATTTCGCCGCTGTCGCTGGTCGGCCCGTGCCTGACGATCCGCAAGTTCGGCTGGATTCCGTTCACCATCGACGACCTGATCCAGCGCGACACGCTCAGCGACCAGTGCGCCACCTTTCTGCAAGGCTGCGTCGTCGGCCGCAAGAACCTGCTCATCACCGGCGGCACGGGCTCGGGCAAAACGACGATGCTCAACGTCCTGGGCGCCTACGTGCGTCCCACCGAGCGCATCATCACGGTCGAGGAATCCGCCGAGCTGCAACTGCCCCAGCCCCACGTCGTGAAACTGGAAGGGCGGCCGGCGAATGTGGAAGGTCGCGGCGCCTACACCATTCGCGACCTCGTGCGCAACGCTCTGCGCATGCGCCCCGATCGACTCATCGTCGGCGAGGTGCGCGGCGCCGAGGCGCTGGACATGCTCCAGGCGATGAACACCGGCCACGACGGCTCGCTCTCCACGCTTCATGCCAATACACCCGAAGACGCCATGCGCCGCCTCGAAACGCTTGTGCTCATGGCCGTCGACATGCCCATGCGCGCCATCCGCGAGCAGATCGCCGGCGCTATTGATCTCGTGGTGCAGGTCGCGCGCTTTGCCAACGGCCGGCGCCGCGTGACGCACATCTCCGAGGTCACCGGCATCGACCCCGACACCGGCCAGGTCACGCTCGAAGACGTCTTCCTCCTGCGCGATCCCGAGCAACCGCGCCTGCGCCACACCGGCTACATCCCCAGCTTCGCCGAGAGCCTGATCGAACGGAAACATTTTGACGTGAAGGTGTTTTTGTAGGAGTGAAAGGGATTGGGGATTAGGGATTGGGGCAGAAATACCAATGGCCTCCATCCTTGAACCCCAACCCCCAACCCCTATTCCCATGGACCTTCTCTACCTCCTTACCATCTCCGCGCTCACCTTCCTCGCCGTGTACCTCTTCGTGCGGTACGGCTGGGAGTTGATCGCCGCGTGGCTGCGCCGGCAGGTGCAATCCTACGATCGCGTGCTGCGCCACCAGTTGCTGATCGACATCGACCCGCGCCTCGCCGTCGGCCTGGCGCTCAGTTCAGTCGCGCTCGCCGGCGTGCTCGGCCTGCTGCTGACCAACAGCGTTTTCGTCAGCCTCGTCTGCGCCGCGCTTGCGCTGCTCGCGCCGACGCTCATCGTCCGCCACCTCGAAACCAAGCGCCGCGAAAAGCTCGACAGCCAGCTCGTCGACGGACTCATGACGCTCAGCGGCGGCGTGCGCGCGGGGCTCAACCTCGTCCAGGCCATGGAAATGCTGCTCCAGCACCATCGCGGCCCCATCCGCCAGGAATTCGCCCAGCTCCTGCGCGAGTACCAGATGGGCATGGACCTCAACCAGGCGATGCGCAGCGCCGCCAACCGTATCGGCTCGCCGCTCTATCGCCTGACCTTCACCGCCATCGAGATGCATCGCCTGCGCGGGGGCGACACGGCCGAAAGCCTCGATCGCATCGCCGAGTCGGTGCGTGAGATTCAGCGCCTCGAAGGCAAGCTCGATGCGCTGACCGCCCAGGGCCGCACGCAGGCCGCGATGATGGCCGCCATGCCGATCGTCTTTGTCGCCCTGCTCTGGGCGATCGACCCGAGCGGCACCGCGATGCTCTTTGTCGAGCCGCTCGGCCGGCTGATCCTGCTGGTCGTGGTCATCCTCATCGCGGTCGCCTTTGTCTGGATTCGACGCATCATGAGCGTGGATATTTAAAACTCAGCCACAGATAAACACAGTCAGGAGATAGGAGACAGGAGAGCAGAAGTATGAAGCGACGCGACTTGTCGCGTTTCTCTTCGCCTGAAAACTTCCACCCACCAACCCCATGCCCGAGTTGATTCAAATCCTGGTCACCCTCACGCTGGCGCTTGGCATTTTCCTGCTGATCTACGGCGTGTTCCGCTTTCCCGTGCCGGCGGAGCGGCCGGTGCATCGGCGCATCGCTGAGGCGATGGGTCAGCATCGGCAGACGGTGTTCGAGCAGCCGCTGATGGCGCCGGTGATGAGCCTGGGCCTGGCGCTGGCGCACCGGTTCAACGTCCCCGCGCTGCGGCAGCGCGTCCGGCGCGACCTCGAGGCCGCGGGCAACCCCTCTGGCTACAGCGTCGAGGAATACCTGGCGATCTGCCTGCTCAGCGGTGCCGTGCTCGCGATCGCCAGCGGCGCCCTGGAATTGATGCTCGGCTCCAGCATGGCATTGTTGATCGTGCCGATCATGGCGGTGGTGGGCTTTGCGATCCCGCTCTGGACGCTGCGCAGTGCCGCGCAGCGCCGCCTCGCGCGCGTCGCCAAGCAACTGCCCTACACGCTCGACCTGGTCGCGCTGGTGATGGGCGCCGGCTCGAGCTTCACCGAAGCCGTGGAAACCCTCATCCGCGACAACCCCGACGACGACCTCAACCAGGAGCTGCGCATCGTGCTCAGCGAGATCGAGTTCGGCACCACCCGCGCCACCGCGCTTCAGAACCTGGCCGAGCGCATCCCGCTGGAGTCGCTGCGCTCGGTCGTCGGCGCGGTCGTGCAGGCCGAGCGTTTGGGTACGCCGCTGTCATCGATCCTGAAGATGCAGGCGGACGTGCTGCGCAACCAGCGCAGCGTGCGCGCCGAAAAGCTCGCGGCCTCGGCCAGCCTGCGCATCCTCCTGCCCTCCACGCTCATCCTGCTCGCGGTCGTCCTCATCGTCTTCGCCCCGATCATTCTCCGCTGGATCCAGGGCACGCTGTTGTAAATGCTCGCAGAGAGAATCAGCCACAGATGAACTCAGATAAAAAGATGTCGCGGAGAAGGCAGCCTGCCCTTTCGCGTTCCTGACTTCTCATCTGTGTTAATCTGTGTTCACCTGTGGCTGAAAGTTCATGACCCCGATTGAGCTGCACATCCTCGCCGGCTCGCACGCCGGCCGCCGCCTGCTGCTGGAGCAGCCGCGCATCACCATCGGCCGCTCGGCTGACAACGACGTGGTGATCGACCTGTCCTATGTCTCGCGCCGGCATGCGGAGCTGCGCGTTGAGGATGGCCAGTGGGTGCTGATCAACCATTCGCCGAACGGTGTGCGCTTGAATCGGCACTGGGTCACGGACGCGCCGCAACTGATCGAAGGCCTGGCTCAGCTTCGCATCGGGGATGAAGCGATCCTCGAGATCGCACCGCAACTCGGCGCGGCGTTTGATGAACAGACCGCGGCCGAGACCGACGGCGGCGACCGCCCCGGCGGAGGACTCAGTCGGCGCGCCAAGATCTGGATGGCCATCGGCGTCTACCTGATCGCGATGCTCGGCCTGTTCGGCTTTCTCGCCACGCTTTCGACCGACGACGGCAACGACGGTGTGATCCGCGCCCCGGAGCTGGAGCTGTCGGCCGAGCAGATCCGCGCCGAAATTCACCGCGACCCCCAGCCGCAGCCGCCCGACGAGCGCCGCGCCCGCGCCGCGCTCGCCGAGGCACGCGAGCTGTTCAATCGGCGCGACAGCGACAGCAGTGCGCGCTACCAGGCCCTGGCGCGCTACCGCGAAGCGCTGGCGTACATGCCCGACCACGAACTACCCGAGCCCATCGACCGCCGGCGCATGCGCGCGCTCCAGGACGAGTTGAGCGAGGAAGTCGCCCAGCGCTACCAGCGTGCCTATGGCCTGCTGCGCAGCGGTCGCTACCGCCAGGCCTGGCAGGCGTTCAATGACCTGCTCCGCAGCTACGGTGCCGAGAGCGACAGCCGCATCGTGCGGAACATCGTCCGCCACGCCGCCACCGCGCGTGAGCTGGCCGAGAACGACTGATTCAGGCCCGCGCCTTGCCCATCGCGCATCCATCTCCGTAAAGTGTGCCCATGACCAGCCCCACTGACCACGCCCCCGCGGCGACCGACTACCAGCACCAGCCCGACGCCATCGGCCAGTTCGGCACATTCGGCGGCGTCTACGTGCCCGAAACGCTCCACGCCGCGCTGGATCAGCTCCGCGACGCTTATACCGAGGCCCGCGCCAACGAAGCATTTCAGCGCCAGCTCGACGCCCTGCTGCGCGACTACGTCGGCCGGCCGACCCCGCTCTACTTCGCCAGCCGCCTCACCGACCTCGCCGGCGGGGCGCGCATCTACCTCAAGCGCGAAGACCTGGCCCACACCGGCGCGCACAAGATCAACAACTCGCTCGGTCAGGCATTGCTCACCCAGCGCATGGGCAAACGGCGCATCATCGCCGAGACCGGCGCGGGCCAGCACGGTGTCGCCACCGCCACCGCCTGCGCCGCGTTCGGCATCGAGTGCGAAGTGTTCATGGGCACCGAGGATATGCGCCGCCAGCGCCCCAACGTGCTGCGCATGGAACTGCTCGGCGCGAAAGTCACCGGCGTCGACTCCGGCGCGTGCACGCTCAAGGACGCCACCAACGCCGCGCTGCGCGACTGGATGGCGACCAGCGACACGACGCACTACGTCATCGGCTCGGTCGTCGGGCCGCACCCGTTTC
>JBMCXL010000040.1:0-13202 GCA_048621015.1 Phycisphaeraceae bacterium | reverse complement strand
AACTTGAAACTCGCTACGCGATCACCTGCCCGATCGCGAACAGCACGATGAGCAGGCACGCGGCGGTGATGCCCAGGTTCACCTGCTGCACCGACGCGCCCATCGGCCCCTCGGCACTGGCGCCGAAGCGCAGCGCCACGCCAAGCGAGCCCTTGGCGAACGCCGTGGCGCAGGCAATCACGCTGAACAGGTTCGGCCAGAAGCACAGATCGCACAACACACCGACGACCGCGACCTGCAGCGCGATCAGCCAGAGCGTCGCACCCAGGCCGACCAGCCCGAGCGTGCTCACCGCGAGCCAGACCGTGCGACGGCGCGCGATCGGCCAGCGATAACCGACGAACACGCTACCGACGAGTAGCGCGGCGTGGAGCAGCGCGCCCGGCACACCCACCGGCACGCCGAAGGTCGTCGCCGCATCGCTGTCCAGCACGCGCGCGCACTGCTCAGGAAACAGGCCGCTCTCGACCGGCACCAGCGCGGTGTAGATCGCCGTGAGCATCGCAACCAGCGCCGCGCCACGCAGGGTCCACAACGCCCCAGGCGCGATCACCTGGTACTCGGCCGCCGTGAGCAACTCGACGCTGACCGGTTCGTTGCAATGCGGACAGTGCTCGATCACCAGGTCGCGCAGGTTGTACCCGCAGCCCGGACAGGGCGTGTCGCGCCGACGCAGGAACCGTTCCAGTTCCGTGCCGCCCGCGAGATTGCGCCCTTCGCGGTGCGCATAGGCGTACACGACGGCGGGATCGGTGGTGGACTCAGGCAACTCGGCCATGGCGAAACGCCTTTCGCCGTCATTGTAACGGCGCGCCTCGACCACCCGACGCCGGTGCAGCCGGCATATCTCCCCGCTGCCGCTGGAGGAGGGAAAGGGCGAGGGAATCTTCAGCGACCACAGCGTCTGCTTCGCGAGGGAAACGTCCGGCCGGCGGCGATCCCCTCCCCCGGCGGGCAAGGGTGGGGGCTTGGCCCCCCAGCAAATGAAAAACCCCGCCTACCCGGGATGCGGGCAGGCGGGGCGTGGTCGGACGTCCAGTCAAGTGGAGCCTCACTTGATGAACAACATCTCCTGGTATGTCGGCAGCGGCCAGAGGTCGTCGGCGATGTTGTCCTCCAGCGCGTCGGCGTGCTTGCGCACCTCGTCCATCGCCGGCAGCACCGTGAAGCAGTAATACTTCGCCTGCTCCAGCATGTCGCCGTCGGGCACTTCCGTGGTGATCTTCTCCAGCGTGGCAAGGCTGTCCTGAAGCTTCTTCACCAGGGCCGTGATGCAGTCGAGCGTGTCCGTGTCGAAGGTGTAGCCCACCGCCTTCAGGTCGGCGCATGTCTTGGCCAGCTCGCTCTGGTAGCGGATCGCGGCGGGGAAGATCACGGTCTTGCCGATCTCGCGCGTAAGGTTGCACTCGACGTTGATCGCCTTGCAATACTGCTCGAGGTAAACCTCCTGTCGGCTGTGCAGCTCGCGCTGCGTGAGCACGTGGAACTTCTCGAACAGCTCGACGGTGCACTTCTCCGTCAGGAAAGGCAGCGCGTCCACGGCGGTCGTCAGGTTGGGCAGGCCGCGCTGCTTGGCCTCCTTGACCCATTCCTCGGTGTAGCCGTCGCCGTTGAAGATCACCCGGTCGTGCTCCTGGATCGTCTTCTGGAGCAGTGTCTGGATGGCGCTGTGAAGCTTGCCGGAGTCGCCGCCGGTGGCCTTCTCCAACTCGGTGGCCATGTAATCCAGCGAATCGGCGACGATGGTATTGAGCATCACCAGCGGATTCGCCAGCGACTGGCTGGCGCCGACCGCGCGGAACTCGAACTTGTTGCCGGTAAACGCGAACGGGCTGGTGCGGTTGCGGTCGCCCGAGTGCTTGGGCAGCGGCGGGAGCGTGTCGACCCCGATCTCCAGCTCGCCCATCGACTTGCTCTGGGTCGCGCCACCGCGCTTGATCTGCTCGAACACGTCGGTGAGCTGCTCGCCGAGGAAGATCGAGATGATCGCCGGCGGGGCCTCGTTGGCGCCCAGGCGATGGTCGTTGCCGGCGTGGGCAATCGCGGCGCGCAGCAGCGGGGCGAACTTGTCCACCGCACGAATCACCGCGGCGCAGAACACCAGGAACTGCGCATTGTCGTGCGGATTGTCACCGGGATCGAGCAGGTTGCCGACCTTTTTGTTGCCCAGCGACCAGTTCAGGTGCTTGCCTGAGCCATTGAGGCCGGCGAACGGCTTCTCGTGAATCAGGCATTCCATGCCGTACTTCTGCGCCACGCGGCGCAGAACGATGATGGTGAGCTGCTGATGGTCGGTGGCCTGGTTGGCGTCCTCGAAGACGGGCGCGACCTCGAACTGCCCCGGCGCGACCTCGTTGTGTCGCGTCTTCACCGGCACGCCGAGCTTGTAGAGCTCGCGCTCGGTCTCCATCATGCACGCGAGCACGCGCTCGGGGATGGCGCCGAAGTAGTGGTCGTCGAACTCCTGGCCCTTGGGCGGCGCGGCACCGAAAAGCGTGCGGCCGGCGTTGATCAGATCGGGCCGGGCGAAGAAGAAGTTGCGGTCGACCAGGAAGTACTCCTGCTCGGGGCCGGCGGTCGCGCCGATACGGCCGGGATCGTCATGGCCGAAGAGCTTGAGCACGCGGCGCGCCTGTAGATCGATCGCCTGGATGGAGCGCATGACCGGGGTCTTCTTGTCGAGCGCTTCACCGGTCCAGGCGACGAAGGCAGTGGGGATGCACAGTGTCGTGCCGTTGGGGTTCTCGAGGATGTAGGCGTCGCTGGTCACGTCCCAGGCGGTGTAGCCGCGCGCCTCGAACGTCTCGCGCAGTCCCCCGGAAGGGAAGCTGGAGGCGTCCGGCTCGCCCTGAATAAGCTGCATGCCGGTGAACTCGGCAATCGCGCCGCCGTTGCCGTCCGGGCTAAGGAAGCTGTCATGCTTTTCGGCGGTCTGGCCGGTCAACGGGAAGAAGACGTGGGCGTAGTGGGTCGCGCCCTTCTCGATGGCCCAGTCCTTCATCGCGGCGGCGACGTTGTCGGCCACGGTGAGGTCAAGCTTCTCACCATTGTCGATCGTCTTGCGCAGCTTCTTGTAGACCGCCGCGGGCAGCCGGTCGCGCATGATGCCATCGTGAAAAACGTTCGTGCCGAACAACTCACGCGTCGGCGTCTCCGCGAAGTTCAACGGTGGGGCCATCGGCTTGTAGTTCGTGACCGCGTTGGTCGCCTGCATACGTGCGGTGCTGCCGCTCATGTCGGTATCGCTCCTCTTGCGTGGCTGAAATCGGTCGGCCGGACACCCGCCCGCGGCTCCCCCCCATGCCGCAACCGAGTGACCCAGCCGACCACATACGCGAGAGCATAGCATCTGCTGAGTTTCGATGCAAGTACGCTTGCAGAGTGACTAAATTTTAAGCAATCAAGACATCTGAGCATAGGTACTGCGCGCTTTGTAGGCAGCGCAGTGCAATGCTCGGCAACGCCCACACCGGGCGGCAGCCACCGCAACAGCCGTCAGAAACGTCACAACGAAGGCGGAGATGAGATGCGAGGCAGGCGAGAAAGGCCGCGGTGGGATTCGAACCCACGACGGGCAAAGCCCAACGGATTTGCAATCCGTCCCCTTGGTCCGCTCGGGCACGCGGCCTGCCGGTGCGGCGCTGCTCACGCAGCCCAGCACCGAAGATGCGTCATTCTAGCAATACCTGCCCCTTGAGGCACACCCCCCTCGCCCCCCGCCCGCCGGAAGAGGGAGGTGCAGCCTGAAAGTGTGGCGGCTGGGCGCCATGCCCACTGCTTGGGGTGGGCATGAGCCTGTCGCTGAGTTCGATCGCATGCCCATGCCGAGCCGTGGGCATGGCGCCCTCGGTGAATGTAGTGGTAGAGAGTAGAGAGTGGGAACGGTGCACTGCCCACCACTCTCAACTCTCCACTCACACACGCCCCACAGCTTCTCGCATAGGTGCCACAATCTCAAGCTGCACCTGAAGAGGGGACACATGCCTGCCGCGCCGACCACGAAACGAGTGCTCACCCCCCTTCCTCCGGTGGCAGAATCCGATACACCTGCGCCCCGAGTTGCACGACCACCGGCTCGTCCATCGTCAGGTAGCGGTTCCACGTCGCCGACTGATTACGCGCCAGCTCGAAGTACTCGTCGCTGAACTGCCGCACGACTGGCGCTTCATCGATGTCCACTTCGCGCACCGCCGTGTCGACCCAGACGCCGTCGCGGCGGATGAACGTCTTGTCCGCCACCTGCTGCATCTGTCGCGCCCGCCGCGGCTCGCCGGTCGTCACCATGCTTTCCAGACTCGCTTCCGCCGGCGCCGCCTGGGCCGCATCCATCAGCGCGCGCTTCTGGGCGCGCTGCTGGTTGGCTGACGCACCGCTGATCCGGCCCAGCTGCGTCGAAACATTCTCCTCCGCCACTTCGTTGGCGCGGACCATATCGTTGACCGCTTCGGCATCGTCGGCGAGAAACGAAGTGTAAGGCGTGAGAATGCCGTAGCGCTTGCTGAGGCGCACCAGCTCTTCGATCAGCTCCTCGTTGTGGCCGTTCAGGTCGAGCTGATCGATCAGGTGACCGATGCGTCGCGTCGCCCAGAGGCGCTGAAGGAACGCGTTGCCCGGGCGATCGCCGGCATCGTGCAGCGTGCGCCGCATCGTCAGTTCGTACGGCTCGTCACCGACGCGCCCGCGCAGGCGCAGCGTGACGGGGCCGGGCTTGCTGTAACGGCCGACCCAGACGAGCTGGCCGCTGTGAAACAGGTCCGGCAACTCGCGCGGATAGGCGCGGTTGACCGTGGTGTCGTCGATGGTGATTTCGATGTCGGTCAGCGCCGGGCTGCTGATACGCGCGTAGAAGCGCGATAGCGCGACCTCCAGGTCTTCATCGGGTGCGACGAATTCGGTGGTGCCGTGGTTGGCGTGACTGATACGGTCCAGCAGGCGGGCGTTGACGTCGTGGCCGACGCCGAAGCTGAAGACGCGTGCTTCGGCCTTGTTGGCGGCACCGGCATTGCGTGCAATGGTCTGTTCGTCGCGCTCGCCGGCGGTGGGCAGGCCGTCGGTCAGGAAGACGACGTAGGCGGGACGCTCCTCGTTGTGCGCGAGCATCTGCAGGGCGCGCTGCAGCGCCGCGTCGATGTTCGTGCTGCCACCGGCGCGCAGGTCGTCGACGAAACGGGCGGCGCTCTTGCGCCTCTCCGGCGTGAAGCGTTCCAGCTCGGGGCGGAACGTCTCGATCTGGTCGTCGTAGGCGACGATGTTGAAAAGATCATCCGAGCGCAGGTTGTTCAGCACGAAACGCAGCGCGTCGCGCGCCTGCTCGATCTTCTTGCCCGACATCGAGCCGGACTTGTCGATCACGAACACGACCGTCTTGGGCACCTGTTTTGCCTCGGCCTGCACGGACGGGCTGGCCAGGAGCATGAAGTAGCCGTCCTCGTCGTCGGCGGCGCGGTAGGAGCGCAGCGTCGCGCCCACCTCGCCCTCGCCGACGCTGTAGAACAGGCGCAGGTCGCTGGGCATGGTGTCGTGCTGCTCGAAGCGCGCGACCGCTTCATGGTCGCTGACGCGCTCAATGGCGACGGCGTGTGACGGGCTGTGGATCGCCTTGATCGGCTGCTTGCTTTCGATGCGCACGCGCCCCGTCAGCTCGCCCACCGGCTTTCCGCTGGCACCGGGATGCGCCAGCGGAAACGCGAATTCGACCTGGTCCTGCTCCTTCGGGCACAGGTACGTGGCGCGCAGCGTGACGCGCTGCTTCTTGCCCGGTTCGATGGGAAACACGCTCGTGCGGAACAAGCCCTGGCCGATGTATTCGACCAGCGCCGGATCGCGCGCCCGGCGAACGATGTCTTCGTAGATGCGCCGCGCTTCGTCGCGCTCGAGCACGCGGCCGGCCAGTTCCTTGCCGTCCACCAGCAGCACCACGTCCTGCACGGCCGCATCGTGCGGCAGCGGGAACAGGTAGCGCGCCTCGATGACACGATTGGTGGGGTTGTGGAACACCTGCGTCATCTGCACCTGCGCCACCTGGTCGCGCACCGTGGCATCCACATCCACCTGCTCCAGCTCAAAACGGTGGATCACCGCGCGGTCCGGCCGCGGTTCGACGAGGACGCCCTGCGCCAAGATCGGCAGGCTCCAGGCGTGAAAGACAAGCAGCACAGCGACCACCGAGAAGAGTCGAGCGCGAGTCATGGCGCATCTCCTTGTGCAGAAGGCATGGGGACCGCGATCTTCCCCCGTCAGAGGCAGTCTGACGGGGGTGTTCGGTTCAGGAGATATAGATGCGCCACGCGCCGCCGGGTTCCCGGGTGATTGAAAAAAGGCGCCTTTCACGGATGAGTGTGATGAAGGGTCAGGCGCCGCGGCAGTGCGTCGTGCACTGAGAAGCTCACTGCATAATCTTGACGCCCGTTCTGAGCGCAGCGAAGGACGGGATCCCCCGGAAGCAAAAACCCCACCCTTCGCTTCCATCGGTCGCTCAGGATGGGTATTGGATCAGATCAAGGCAGGAGCGGGATCTACTCCTGATCGGTCTCGGCGTCGGATTCGGATCCGGGCTCGGGCTCAGGCTCGGACTCTTCGTCTGCCGCTTCACCTTCCTCCGCGACATGTTCCGGCTCCTGCATTTCCGCTGGCTCGCCGTGACTGCTCGACTCGATGCTGCGCAGGTCCAGGCCGTGCTCCTGCAGCTTCTCGCGGATCTCGTTGAGGCTGGTCATGCCGAAGTTCTTGACACCCATGAGCTCGGCCTCGGTCTTGGTGACCAGGTCACCGATCGACTGCACACCCAGCAGCGACAGCGCCTTGCGGGCGCGCACGGAGAGCTCCAGCTCGTTAATGGACTTGTTCAGCAGTTCCGCATCCCCCCCGGACTGCTCGCGGAGCTGGTTGTAGACCTGCTGCTTCACTTCCTGCTGCTGCGATTCGACTGCCTGGCCAAGGCGCAGGCCGCGCTGGGCGAGCATCGTCTTGATCTCTTCGAGCGAGGCGTCGCCGAAGTTCTTGAAGCTGCGCAGCTCCGCCTCGGTGACTTTTAGCAGGTCGCCGAGCGTGCGGATGTTCATCTTGCGCAGCGCGTTTCGCGTGCGCACCGACAACTCGAAATCGGTCACCGGCGTGTCGAGCAGCGCCGACTGCGCCGCGAGCTTGCGCTCCTGCTCATCGTCGACCAGTTCCTCCTTGCTCGCGAGCACGTCCTTGATATAGAGGCGCGCCCGCGGGTGGTTCGGATCGGTCGCGAGCACTTGGCGCAGGCAGCGCTCCGCCTTGCCGTAGTCGCCTCGGTCTTCATAAAGCACCGCGAGGTTCAACAGGGCGTTCAGCGGCGGCTGCTCCTGGCGCACGCACTCCTCATACAGATGCAGCGCCTCGTCCTCCTCACCGAGCAGGTCGAGGTTGTAGGCCAGGCGAAAGGAGATTTCGACGTCGTCGGGGTCGGCGGTGTAGGCGGCCTCGAAGTTCTCGATTGCGCCCATCCGATCGCCGGCCTGTTCGGCGGCGACGCCCTGGTCGTAGTACCGCTTGGCCGTGTCCGTGTCGCGCACGTCGTTGTTGTTCGCAGCGCCCATGGTGCTGGTCTGGCTCTCGCTCATGTCGATGGTGGTCCTGATCGGATGCTCGGATCGCGCCCCCCGCAAGTGATTATCCCCTCCCGCCCGGCCTGGGGCGAGGCGGCGAGCCCATGAGCCTACCCCACCGCCGGCGCGGCGACAAGCCGAGCCAGCGCGCGGTGCGGCCACGGCCCGGGGAGCGGGCGAATCAGCCACCTGGCGGACTCGAACCGCCAACCTGCGGTTTACAAAACCGCTGCTCTGCCAATTGAGCTAAGGTGGCACAAGTTCGTGATTTTACGGCTTTTGATCGCACGGTCCACCGCAAGCACCGACGTGCCCTTGACGCTTGTGCCGACGTTTCAGCTCGCCGGAGCTGGTGTCAGCAGATGCGTCGACGCGGCCTCTGACCGCATTCCGCTCGAATAGCCACCGCCCCTGCCACGGCAGACAGCCGCGACCACAGCCTGCACAGGAGGTTTCGGGCTGGCAGAAGCGTAGTCCATAAGTCCCCATCCGCCAAGGGCAAGCGCCGCAAACGGCCGCCTGCGGTATGGCCTATCCCCCCATCCCAATGGGCTCTCCCCGGTTCCAAAGGGGGCCGCCAGTCGGTTGAGATCTGCTTCCCACGGACGCGTAAACGGGGGCGGCGAACGACCCGCGACCTGCCGCACATTGACACGGTGTCGACCCTCCCGCGGTCGAGCGGTGGTAACCGAGAACCCATGGAATGATCCAGCGGTGCGAAAGGCGAATCCCTTTTACGCCACCGCCCACGGCATCGTGTTCTCGTAGTAGTGCACGTCAAGTGAAGGGAAACGGGCCTGGAGTCGCGGCACAAGTCGGCGCAGCGCCTCCAGTTCGGTGGCGTGGTGCATCGCGTCGATGACCGCCCAGCCCTGCTCGCGCGCCAGCCGCACGACGCCGTCGATGATGTCCCCACCCAGCAGCACATCGAAGCCCAGCGGCGCCGCGCATGCCGCCGCCGTCCATCCCTGGCACAAACCGCCCCACGCCACCGCCACGCGCTCGACGCGGCGCTCGGGATCACCGTCGTAGCGAATGAACGGTAGTTGCAGTTTCTCTTTCACGTCCGCGATCAGCTCGCTCAGCGTGGTGCCCGGGATCGTCACCACCGGCACGCCGCGCGACCAATCCGCTTCGCACGATGACCAGCCCAGTTCGTCGATCAGCGCGGCGGGCATGCCCCAGTCGACGAGGTCGAGGTTGGAGTGAAACCGGTGGATCGCGATGCCGTGCGCGTCCAGCAGCTCGGTCATCCGCTGGTTGGCGGCCAACTCATCGGCGCGGCAGGGCGTGCCCCAGTGGTACCAGTCGGGCACGTTGTAGAAGACGCGCTCGTGCGAGAGGCCGAGCGTGATGCCCTTGGCCGCGAAGTCGCGCAGCATAACCGTGTTGATCCACCACGCCACGCCGACGGCCTCGACCGCTGTATCGCCGTCACCGAACTCGAAGATGTTCTCATTCGCCCACGTGGGATTGGGCGCGATCTCGAAAATGTAATCGACGATCTGCTGCGCTTTCATGTCGTTACACCGTTGTCGGCTGCTCGATCAACGGACAGGGCGGGATCGCAATCGGCATGCCGGCGTCGATTGCCTCGCTGGCCGCCGCGGCGATGGCCGCGCTGTTGCGCGCGCCCATCACGCCGGGGCACGTGGGTCGACCGGCGGCGATGTGTTGAACAAACGCCTGCATGATCCGTGGGTCCCCGCCACCGTGGCCCCCCTCGCGGCGCTCGGAGTGAATCACGTCCTTGTGCTCGCTGTGGCGGTAGGTCACCTCGATGCGAAACTTTTGCTCATTGTCATAGTAGCCGTAGATGCGGCCCTTGGTGCCGATCAGGGTGAAGTGGCGGTTGTAGTCCGGCGTGAAGTGGCATTCGATGTATACCATCTTGGTGCCGTTGTCGTAGCGCGTGGTGACGATGGTGTTGTCCTCGATGTCCACCTGCTCGGACCAGACGCAGAAGTCGTCGCGCCGCACGGTGGACTCGCCGTAGTCCCACGTGAAATCGCGCGACATGTAATACGGGCATGTGCCGGCCCGGTCGCAGTCGCGACAGCGCTTGTCCGCGGGCTCGCTGCCGCCGAACGCATCCAGGCCGCCCTCGGCGTAGACGCGCACCGGCTGCGCGCCGAACCACCAGTTCATCAGGTCGATCGTGTGCGTGCCTTTCTGGAGCAGCAGGTTGCCGACAAAGTCGCGACTGCGCAGCGCATCGTGGAAGAAGTACTGACCGCCGACGCTGACGTTGTCCACGGCATAACCGAGACGAACGTCACCGATGTCGCCGCGCTCGATGATCCGCTTGATGTCCTCGCACACCGAGCAATAGCGCAATTCCAGGCCGATCATGAATACAGTCTGTGCCGCCTGCCACGCCTCGATCAGCGCATCGCAGTCCGTGATGGTCTGCGCCATCGGCTTTTCAAGGAACAAGTGTCTGCCGGCGCGCAGGACTTCGCCGCCGGTCTCGGCATGGGCCTTGTCATGCGTGGCAACGATCACGGCCTGGACGCGCGGGTCGGCGAGCATCGCGGCCGCGTCGGTGTAGGTCGCGATGTCCGGCGCACCGATGCGCTTGTGCGCGATCTCGAAGCGCTTGGCATTGCGGTCGCACACCGCCACGACCTGCGCGCCGGGTGTGTTCTGCGCGACCCACCCGAGGTAGATCCCGCGCGAGCCGAGCCCTAGGACGCCGATGCCGATGGGCGTGCTCATTGGGTGTTGTCCGCTTCGGGGTGGCCGGCCTCGCGCATCAACTGCTTCTTCGACGCCGCCGTGCCCGAGCCGCTGTAACCGTACACGAAGTCGTCGCCATAGGTCGGCTCGATCACGAACGGCGCGCGGCGCAGCTCGTATTGACCCGCGAAGTCCATGCGGTCGTCGGCGTACAGATGCTCGTACTCAGCGCGAAGCACCGGCTTGACCAGGAACTTCTGATCCTCCAGCGCCTCGTAGAACTCGCGCGTCGGCTTGCGCAGCACCCACTTCTCGAACGGCACCGGTTTGTCCGCATCGTAAAACTGCTTGCGGTTGCGCAGTGGGAAGAATCGCCCCACGTGCGGATATTTGCGATCCACGAGTCGCATCAGCACCACCATCGCGCGGCGCATCTCGCCTTGTGTCGGGCCCGCCACGCGGATGACACGTTGTGAAAGATCAAGCGAGACGCGGCCGGCATCCATCATCGGGTCTTCAATCAATTCCACGATCCAGCCGGCGTAGCCGTTTGGCCGCTCGTCGACGTACGCGGCGCGGCCGAGGTTGCCGAGGCGACCGTCCTCGCTGTCGTACTGCTCGATGAAGTCATTGAGCATGCGCGCGGTGCCGTGCTCGTAGCCGATGGTGAAGGTGTAAGCCGGCTGGTCCGGGTCGACCTGATAGCTCGTGCCGTCGTCGGCGACGAGGCAGAAGTTCACGCGCCCGTTCCTGATCAGCTCGACCTGTGCCCACTGCTCGGGATCGAAATCGATTGCGGCGTTGCGATAGGTCACCCCGATTTCGCTGTGACGTTCGGCCAGTTGCAGCGGTTCGTCAGCGATGAAGCGCACTGGTTCCCCGTTCATCGTGACTTGCTCGACAACGTAGAGCGGGGCCATCGGGTTGAGCCGCAGGGTGGCGCCTGGTGTCGCTTCGATCGCCAGTTTCAGTTGCACGTGTAACCCGTCACCGGTGATGCGGCTTCCCGCGGTCGCGGCGGCGTCCGTTTCAAGCATGCCCACCGCGCGAAACGCCGCGGCGTCGCGCGTGGGTACGTTCACGGATTCGATGACAGTCGTTGCTTCATCGACGCGATGACGCGCACCATCGCCGAAATAACCGGCGAACAGCGGCGCGCCGTCGAAGTAACGATTGAGCACCTCGATGTCGGTCTGGATGTCTCGCGGCTTGGTGTTGCCGACGATCAGCAGCGTGTCGAGATCGTCGCCGTTGCGCCGCACCCAGAGCGGCTCGCGAACGCGCGCCGCCGGCACGATCTTGCGCCCGCGCACCGCGGCATCCACCATCAGCGGCGCCATTTCCAGCTCGTATTGCCTGCCCCACATGTAGGTGCCGGGGTCCAGCGTCGTGCCGGTTTTCAGGCAGTACAGCACGAGCTGCCGGCCGGCGTAGCGATAGTAGTCGCGCAGTTTCGCCGGCGTGAACTCCTCGACGTCGAGAAAATAGCCGATCCAGTCGTCGTTGATGTGCGTCATCGCGCCGAACGGTTTTTCCCCGATCAGGTAGCGCGCCGGCTCGATATATTTCGCCGGGCCGGTGAGGTCCTTGTACATGCCCGCGCCCTCGATCGCCATGCCGGCCGAGAACGCGCCGAGCGTGTAGGAGAACGCGCCGCCGTCGGACCAGTAGGTGATGCGCGTATCCGCGATGACCGCGCGGCTCAGATCCTCGTAGCGCTGTCGCCGACCGAGCGCCTTGCGAACAAACGTGCCCAGGTCGCGCGAGAACGAGCGACCAGCGGTGCGCTGGGCGATCGGATCGTTGTGGCGATACAGCGCGCCCGCGTGGCTCATGTCGTTGATGAACCCGTGGCAGTAGCCGTTGGCCTGATAGAAGTATCGCCGGGCGTGCTCGCGGAAGTGGGCACCGAGCGGTGTGTTGTATTCGTTGACGATCACCGCGTCCCACGAGCCCTTGTAGTATTGCCCGAAGCACCACGGGTCTTCGTTCGGCGTGTACTCGGGCCAGAGTTCCTTGACGATCCACTCCGGCGTCATGTCCGGGCAGGTGTGGAACCGGCGCACCGGATACCAGTTGTCATAGGACTGGCGGTAAAAGAGCGTGATGTACTCGCGCACCTGCGCGGGCGTGCCCCACAGTCGTTGAATGCGCCGGGCGTAATCGCGGTAGTGATCGTCGTAGTCGAACCTCGGGTTGTTCCACCACTCGGGCGTGACGAATTCATCGCCCTTGTCGTGTCCAGGCCCGTGCCCCCAGAAATTGCCCGCGTAGCCGAGACGTTTCATGTCGACCTGTTTCGACGCGGCCCAGTACTGCGTCTTGGGCATGTAGGTGAACACCGTCACATCCGGCAGCAGGCGGTACAGCTCCGGAAACTGCGCGTGGAAGGCGTCGATCGCGTCCAGCGTACCGAACGCACCGTCGCCGGCTACGACGATGAAGTCGTAGCTGTACTGCTCGCCCGGCGACAGCGCGAGCTTCGTGCCCTGGCGGATGATGCCGCCGTCGTCAACGGGAATCCATTGGTTGACGATGTCGCTGAGGTTCACGTGCGGATCGATGCCGACGCCGATGTGCTGTTCGCTGTTGGCGGCCGCGATGAACGGCAGTGTGTGGGCGTACACGTCGCGATGTCGCGGCACCGGAATGTTCCGCCGCGGCGCGGTGCCGTCGAACATTTCCTCCACGGCAGACAACGGCACGGGCAGGCTGAGCAGCGGCTCCAGCCACATTTCGCGCTCCGCTTCGTTCACCAGCGTCACGCGCCAGCGCAGCGTGCCGCTCGCCTGCTTCAACTCGTGCAACGCGACAATGTCGTCCTCGAAGCGCTGCGTGAAGCGCGTGCGGCCGTCATGCTGGCGAAAATCTTCCATGCCCTGCGGCGCCAGCGGTGTGCGCTCCAGGCCGCGGTGCAACATCAACCCGTTGCTCGATGCGGGGCCGGCG
>JBMCXL010000039.1:0-13260 GCA_048621015.1 Phycisphaeraceae bacterium | reverse complement strand
CGAGCTGACCGCGTGGACGGACGAGAACGAGATCATGGGCATGCGCGCCAAGCCGAACATCTTCGGCGACGCGCCGCTCGAAGGCGTGCAGTTCCACCCCGAGAGCTTTCTCACCATGGAAGGCCCGAAGCTGCTGGCCAACTTCCTCGGCCTGCCGCAGCCGAACATCACCGAGCCGGCGGCATAACCCACCTATTGGCTCATCCACCCAGCAGGGACAGCACGCTTTGTGAGGTGCTGTTGGCGATGCCGAGGGTGGAGGTGCCCGCCTGCTGAAGGATCTGGGCACGGGTGAGCTTGGACGTCTCCTTGGCAAAGTCCGTGTCACGGATCTGGCTTTCGGAGGCGGTCAGGTTCTCCAGCGCGATCTGCTGACTGCGCAGGGTGGTCTGCAACGTATTCCGTTCGAACGCGCCGAGTCGGCCGCGCAGGGTCGAGATCTGAGTGATGGAGGCTTCGAGGATGTCGTTGGCCTTGCGCGCCTGGGTGGCGGTGTCGGCGCCGCTGTTGAGCGCGTTGTCGCCGCCGGAACGGATCGAGTTGAGAAAGCCCACGAGCGAGTTGCCCAGACTGCTGGCGGCGACGGACTGGATGCCGAAGCCGACCTGCTGCTGGGTGTTGACATCCGGCCCGATCTGATAGGTCGCGCCGCCGCCGGTGATGGTGAACTCGTAAGGCGTGTTGGTGGTCTGCGCGGCGTCCTCATCGAGGCTGAGCTCGAGGCTGAGGTTGTTGCTGCGCAGCGACACGTCCAGGCCATCGCCCAGCGCCACGGCCCCGTTGACGGTGGCGAGCACGTCCTCGCCGGTGTCGCGGCTGACGGCCGCGCCACCCTGGGCATCGAAAGTCTGGAAGAAGTCGCCGTCGTCAAGCTTTTTGACGGAGACGAACGCGTCGGAGCCGTACTCGGTCGTGCTGAACACGAGGCCCGAGGTCTGGTTGCCGCCGCTGACCAGGGAGGCGGAGACACCGATCGCGTCCTTGACGGTGTTGACGGCATGGGCGACCGCGGAGAGCGCGGTGCCGGAGGAGAAGCTGAACGTCTCGGAGCCCTTGCTGCCCTGCAGCTCGAAGCTGACCGAGGACAGCAGCGCGCCCGGCGCGCCGGTGGTGTTGCCCGAGAGGAAGAGCTGGCCGACCTCGGCGGAGTTGAGCACCTCGACGGTAACGGGCATCGTCGAGTTGGTGCCGAAGTTGGCGCCGAAGACGCTGACGTCGGACATCTGTGAGTTGACGACGCCGCTGCTGATGTAGTCCATCGAGCCGTTGAGCAGCTTCAGCCCGGCGAAACTGGTCGTGTTGGCGATGCGGCTGATCGACTCGATGGCCGAATCGATCTGGAGCTGGTTCGCCTCGACCTCTTCCTCGGAGAACGCGCCGGTGTTGGCCGCCTCGGTGGTGAGGCCGCGGACGGAGACCAGCAGGTTGTTGATCTCCTGGAGCGCGGCTTCGGAGGTGGCGATGACGTTGGAGGCGCGCTCCACGTTATCGACCGCCTGGTTCAGGCCGGCGATCTCGGTGCGCAATCGTTCGGAAACGATCAGGCCCGAGGGGTCGTCGGCACCGCGGTTGATGCGCAGGCCTGTCGAGAGCCGTTGCAGGCTCGTCGACAGGGAGTTGTTCGACTCCTGAAGGTTGCGCTGCGCGATGAGGGCGGAAACGTTTGTGTTGATGCGTGACATGGACAATCCTCCTTGATTGTCGCGGGTGGGAAAGTTTCAAGTTCCAAGTTTCGAGTTTCAAGTTGTGGATCGGCGGTTTTGCGGCCGTGTGAACTTGAAACCTGAAACTTGAAACTTGAAACTGAAAACCTACACGTCGCGTGCGGGGCGGGTGGAGCCGGGACGTCGCGGCGGGACCGCTCGCATGGGCCGGTCGCCGCCGGGCAGGTCATCTACGCGGACCTGCGCCGCCTCGGTGTTCTCCCGCTTGATCGCCTCGTAAACCTCCTTGCGGTGCACCTGTACGTGCCGCGGGGCTGTGATGCCCACGCGGACTTTATCGCCTCGTATGTCGACGACGGTGATCTCGATCTCGTCGCCGATCATGATCGTCTCGTCGCGCTGACGGGAAAGCACGAGCATCGTCGGCTCCTTCCTTGGGCCTGAACCGGCACATCCGTGTGCCGGGAACTACGTTTCTGGTTTCGCGTTTCTGGTTTCTGGTTCAGGCCATCGTGGCTGCGCGAGGCAACCAGAAACTTGAAACCAGAAACCAGAAACCCACTACGCACTGGCCGCATGCACCGGCTCGGCCAGCTCAACCAGCGGGACGCGCGTCGTGTAGCGCCGGTCCGACAGCACGAGCTGCACGCCCGTCCGGTCGTTCAGATGCACCACGAGCGGGCCCTGAAGGTTGCCCGTCAGCGTGCGACCACGCTTGTTCACAATCACCAGCACCTGCGCCTCGTCCAGCGACGACAGGCCCATCTCCGACATCTGCTCGCCACGAATCGGCACGCGATACGTCGGCACGAACAGCGTCGGGTCGGTCACGATGAACGCCAGGTCCGGCGCATCCACCGACTGGAGCCACCAGAAGGAGGCGTCCTCGCCGGCTTCCAGCAGCACGTAGCGCGTGTAAGCCGGGAAACCCAGGATCCCCTTGGGGAACGTGAGAATCCGCGTCGGCTCGACGTCCACCGGTCCAAAACGAGAGGTCTCGATCCGCATGGTTCGGTCCTCGAACTCGGCCTTCCATCCTGGTCGAACGAACCGGCCCGCGGTTCCAACTCCGGTCCCGGCGGGCGGGCGACGGCATCCTGCCGTCTGTGGGGGGTCGCTCGGGCCGGCCGTCAAGCCCGCTCGACCGCGCAATTGCTGCGCTGCCTAGCGCAGAAAATTCAGCAGGTTGAGCTGCATGTTTTGCGCTCCGCTCTGCAGCGAGGCCTGCAACTGGGCCTGCAACTGCATGAAGCGCGTGATCACTTCGGAAAGATCGGCGTCCTGTATCTCGCTGAGCATGCTTTCCTCCGCGACCTGCTGCTCCTGCGAGCGGGATTGCTCGTCCCGCACGCGCCGTCCTTCGATGCCGACCTGTGCCTGGGTATTGGCCAGACGCTCCAGGTCCGTATCCAACTTGTCACCAGCAAGCGTGATGCCAAGCTCGTTGTCATTTCGCAACGAATCGCGCAAATCAATTAAATGCGTAAAAACGCTGTCCACTTTCACCGTCGCCTTGTCCGCGCCGGTGATCGTGGCGTCGCCGCCGGCGTTGCGATGAATGCCCAGATGATCGGCCGCGTGACTCGTGCCAGCGTTGTCGATGCGAAAGTCATCGCCGCCAGCGGTGTTGTCGGTGAACACAAAACCGTTGCCGTTCGCCGCAAGGCCGATCTCCAGGTCGTTGCCCGCGCCGACGGTCAGGCCGGCACCGGTGGCGGCGGCCTGGATCGAATTGATCACGTCACCGACGGTCTGCGCCCCATCAAGGTTGACGGCGAAGCTCGTGCCGTCGTGCAAGGCGAACTCGAGGTCGTTCTCACCCTCGACGGTTTCGACCCCGAGGCCGTGGCGGAGGTCGCTGAGGCTTGTATTGACGCCGAAGTTGCGCAGGCCCAGGTCCTGCGCGGTGGTGCCGCCGTTCTCGCCGACGCTCAGCTCGATGCCGGAAACCTCGCTGACCAGGTTCAGGCCGGTGCGGTCCTTGTTGATCTGAAGGCGCAGGCCGAGATCGAGCTGGTCAATCTCGTTCTGAAGGTCCTCGATCGTCTGGGCGGTGGAGAAGTCAGCGGTCTTGGTCTTGTCGCCCTGCGTGATGGTCAGGCCGCTGGCGAAGTCGATCGCGGCGCCGAGATCGGCCAGTTGCGTGAGCGGATCGAGCAGGCGATTCAGATCACCGCCGGCGGTGGTCGCGCCGGTGGCGCTAATGTCGATGCCGAGGTCCGCGGCGGTCTGGCCGCTGCCGATGTCGGCGAGCGTGACGGTGTGGCCGGCGTTGGCGGTGAGCTCGAAGCCCGGGCCGTTGATCGCCAATGCGCCGGCGGTCGGGTCGATGGTGTTGATCGCGTCGTTGATGCGCGTGGTCACGTCGCCGAGCTTGTCGACACCGGTGAGATCGACGTTGGCCGTTGTGCCGTTGACGTCGAGCTGAATCGTGCCGAGGCGCACACCCTCGCCCTGAGCACCTTCGATGTCGGTGATGCGCGTGTCGGCGGAAGCCTGCGGGTCGAGATCGACCTCGGAGACGATGCGCGCCGACAGGGCGCCGAACGCGTCGTTGCCGGTGGCGGTCATCGCGGGGCTGTTGCTCAGGCCGGTGTCGCCGGTGAGGTTGTCCTCGCTGCCGAGATAGCGCACGCCGCCGAGAAAGGACTCGAAGACGTTGCCGTCTGCGCCGGCGCCGGCGCGGCCGCCGAAGAGGGAGACGTTGTTGAACTGGCGGTTGGCCAGGTCCATCAGGGCCTGGAGCTTGGCGTCGATGTCGGTCGCGGCGTTGGCGCGCGACTCGCTGTCGGCACCGACGCCGATCTGCGAGAGCGTCAGGCTCTTGGCGTCGCGCAGCAGTTCGTTGGCCTCGCCCAGGGCTGAGTCAACGTTGTTCAGCATCGTCTCGGTGTGCTGGAGGTTGCCGTTGTGCTGGTTGCGCTCGCCGAGGCGCTGCTGGAGGAACAGCATCGCGGCGGTGCGGTCCGGCGCATCGGAAGGGCTATTGTAGCGCTTGCCCGTGCTGATCTGATTCTGCGCTTCAAGGAGCATGCGCTGTGTTTCGCGCAGTTGCCCCTGAAGCTGATTGCTGGACATCAGCATCGTCGTGCGCGACATGATGGATGAAATGCTGGACATCTTCTTTCAGTTCCAGGTTTCAAGTTCCAGAGTTTCAAGTTGTTCGGCGGCTTCGCCGCCGTCTCCGCTAACTTGAAACTTGAAACCTGGAACTTGAAACTCCTAAACCGCCTGCAACAGCGTCTGCATCATCTGGTTCACGGTGCTCAGGAAGCGCGCGCTGGCCTGGTAGGCCTGCTGGTAGCGCATGAGGTCGATGGCCTCGTCGTCGGCGTTGACGCCGGAGACCGACTGTTGTTGCTTGGTAAGGTTCTCGCGCACGACCTGGCCGGCCTCGACCTGCTCGCGCGCTTCGGCAAGGCGGCTGCCGTACTCCTGCACGTGCCGGTTCCAGAACTCGGTCAGGCTGACGCCGTCCAGGTCGTCCACCGCCTGGTTGCGAACTTCCTCAATCGCCAGCGCGCCGCGGTTGTCGCCGGCAATGTGCTCGCGCGCCGCGGCGATCAACCGGGGCGAATCGACAACGGTCGAATCCACGGCAATGTCCTGCGCATCCTTGCCGGTGAAGAACGTGTTGATCCCCAGCGCCGCCAGCGCGCCGCTCGTGTCGTCGCTGAAGCTGATCTGGTAATCATCGCTGGCGGTGGTGATTTCCAGTCGGCCGTCGGCGGTGACCGATGCGTTGACGTTGGCGACGGCGTCGATCTGCGCGGCAAGGTCGTCAAGCGTCGTGTCCGCGCCCGGGTTGATCCCGTCGAGGTCGACGTCGATGGTGCTGGCGTTGCGCTGGCCCGTGGAGCTTTGCGTGACGTGCAGGCGGAACGAGCCGTGCTGCGGCACGAAGTCGAGGCCGGCGTCGGGATCGTTCAGCGCGAGGGTGGAATCCTCGACCTTGTAGCTACCGGTGACTTCATCGTGCAGCGCGGTGCCCTGGCCCTCGCTGTGCACGCGGTTGACCTGCCAGGCGAGCTGATGGGCGAACGTATCGAGCGTGGCGATCGCCTCTTCCAGGTCGTTCTGGCGGAAATCCACCATGGCGCCGAGCTTGCCGGCGGTGGCGTTGAGCGGCGTCTTGTCGTCGGCGACGACGAGCTTCTGCACGTTCTCGCCATCTTCCTGCTGCGTGTCCAGCTCGACGCCGCGGCTCTTGCCGTTGAGCACGATCGGCGTGGAGCCGACGAAAACATCCACCGAACCGTTGTCGTGGCTGACGGTGGAGATGTCCAGGTATTCGCTCAGTTCACTGAGGACCTGGTCGCGCTGGTCCATCACGCCGCCCGCGCCGCCCTGGCCGCCGCCCTCGAGCGTGACCTTCCCGTTGAGCGTCTCGACCTGGTCGAGCAGATCGTTGACGCGCTCCGCGGCCTGCTCGGCGGAACGATCGGTCTGGCTGCGCAGCGTGACCATCTGGCCGCGCAGGTTCTGGATGAAACTGGCGAGGCGCTGGCCTTCGCGCACGACCAGCGAGCGCTGGCCGCTGTCCTGCGGGTTGTTGGCCAGCTCGCTCCAGGTGTCGAAGAACTGGCCGAGCTGCGTGGACAAACCAGAGTCGGAAAATTCGTTCCCGATCGATTCGAGCTGCTGGAGCAGTTCCTGGCGCTGCGCGGAGCCGGACTCGTCGGCGATGGCGCTGCGCAGTCGGCCTTCGAGCGCTTCGTTGATCTGGCGCGTGATCGCTTCGAGGCGCGTGCCCTGGCCGACGAAGACACCCTGCTGGATCCGGCGCGAGTTGGCGGGGCTGAGCGAGACGTCCTGGCGGTGGTAGCCGGGCGTGGCGACATTGGCCAGGTTGTTACCCACCGTGTCCAGCGCGGTGCGGGCGTTGAGCAGGCCCGAGCGGCCGATTTGTAGGGAGCCTCCGAAGCTCATGGGTTGCATTCCTCAGAAGCGCGACAAAGTCGCGTCGCTTCTTACGCCGTCACGTTGATCGTGCTCATCGCCGTCGCCTGTCGCGGCACCGCGCCGCTGTCGTCGTAGGTGGAAACGCCGGTGGCAAGCACACCGATCGTCTGCACCAGACCCTGCATGTGGCGCGCCAGCGATTCGGTGGCGCGGCGCGCGATGGAGGTCTGCTCCCGCACCTGCTCCATGCGCTGGCGCAGTTGACTGCGCAGCACCAACAGCCGGCCGCGCGCCGGTTCAGGCAAGCGCTCGGCCAACACCGCGAGGCGAAGCGGTGCGTTCGCATTCGGCTCCACCTGGAGCGTCAGCTCACCGACCTGCTGTGCCCGCGTCGTTTCCAATTCACTGATCGTGCGCAGCGCCTCGTTCTCCAGCCGACACAGCGCAGCCACCTGCTGCTCATCTCCCTCGCGCACCGCAGCGCGCTTGCGCTCGAGCAGGGACAGGAGCTGTTCATGCTGCGCCGTCATCCGCTTGAGCGTCTCCTCGAGCGGCTGCGTCTGGAACGTGTGCATCTCATCCATGGCGGTCCACCTCTCTGCCGGTTTGCGATTGCTCATCGCCGCCACCGGCACGCTGCGTGACGAAGCGCGTCACCGCGTCGACGATCGGCAGGTCCATGCGCTGCACGATGCGGTCGGCCAGCTCGGTGTGAAGCTGCTGGTTGAACGCGTCGCTGCCCGGATCGTTGCCGAAATACTCGGTCTTGAACCCGCTCTCGCGCATCTGTTTGAGCATCGGCTGAAGAAACGCGCTGGACACGAGTTGCTGCGCCGCCTGGCGCGCTTCCTGCTCGTTGATCTGCTTTTCATCCTCGCCCGGCTCGAGCGTGGCGGCCAGCGACTCGGCGAAACCGGGCGCGCTCTGGCGCGTCGCGGACTGAAGCGCGGTGGAAGCGGTCGGGTTGTCGATGGCAGCGATCTGCATGGTGTTACTCGATGATCAGTTGCGCGTGCAGGTGACCCGCCTCGTGCATCAGCTTGAGGATCGCGATACGGTCCTCTGCCTCGACCTTGAGCTGGTTGAACGCGGCGAGCAGGTCGGACAGCTCCGCGCCGCCGCGGTCTTCCGGATCGATGGTGATGAAGCGCTGTTGCTCGCCCTGTGCCTGCTCCTGGTCGTCGGGCAGGTCTGGCTGATCGCCCTGCTGCGGTGCGGCGATGGTGTTGATGGTGAGCCCTTTGTGCGAGATGATCGCCGGCGAAATCTGCACGTTGCCGGAGATCACGATCGTGCCGGTGCGCTCGTTGATGACGACGCGCGCGGCGGTGGTTACCTGCGTGGGGTCGATGTAGGTCTGGAGGATCTGGCTGATGAACGCGGCCGGGTTGTCACGCTCGTATTGCGGGACCTCGACGACCACGTTCTTCTGGTCGATCGCCTGGGCGACAGGCGCGCCGTCGGGACTGATCAAACCGTTGATCAAGCTCGCGAGGTTGTGCGCCAGCGGCCAGGAGGCGTTGGTGTCGTTGATGACCAGCGTGATGCGGCCCTTGGGATCGAGGTATCGGCTCATCACGTCGCGCGTGAGCTGGGCGCCGTCCTCGACGACACCGGCGGTCGGTGTGTCGGCGTCCTCGATGGTGACCGCGCCCTCGGCGAAGGCGTAGACGGCCGAATCGCGGTGCGGCCCGATCATCGGCATGAGAAACAGCCGGCCACCCGCCAGGCTCTCGGCGGGACCGACGGAATTGACGTGCACATCCACGCGATCGCCCTCGCGTACGCCGGCGGCGGGAATCTCGGCGCTGAGCGCGACCAGCGCGACGTTCTCGGCGTCTTCAAGTTCCGCGGCAACGACGTTCGGATCGATCAAGCGGCCGATCACCTCGGCGAGCGGACGCATCGCGGGCAGGAAATCGCCGCCGTCGCCGGTGCCGTTGAGGCCGACGACCAGGCCCATGCCCACGAGCTTGCTGCGCTCGGCGCCTTTGAGGCGCACGACGTCCTGGACCTGCACGGCGTGCGCGCCGGCGGTGAAGGTCAGCAGCGCGAGCACGCCGGCGGCGACGATCCGGACCTTCGCTCCCTGCGGTCGCTCAGGACCGGCTTTGAGGGAAACGCGTGCTGTGGTGGACATGAACATCCCTGTTCCTCCCGCGCGTCAATCCATCGACGCGCCGTGACCGTCAGAAGTTGAAGATCGTGTCGATGATCTTCGTCAGCAGGCCCTTGCGAGTACTGTTGCGCAGTTCACCTTCATGCTGCTTGTCCAGGCGCAGGTCGTAGAGCTGCGTGGACAGGATGGTGTTGTCGATGGTGACATCCTCGGGCCGGCACGAACCGGTGATGAGCAGGTCGAGCGATTCGTCGTCGGTGCGCAGTTGCTTGCGTGCTTCCAGAACAAGCATGCCGTTGGGCTTGACGTCGATCACCTTGGCGGTCATGCGGCCGGTGATGGATTCGCGGCGCGAGTAGCCGCCTTCTCCTTCGAACTCGTTGCCGAAATCGACGCCGACGCGCGGCGCGCCGCCTTCCATGTCATTGGGGCGAAGCTGCGCGTTCAGCAGGTCGCGCAGGTTCAGGCGGGGAAAATCGCTGATCTCGCCGTCGACGCCGACCTCCTTCTCGGTATCGAGGCTGGACTCGAAATCGGTCTCGGTGGACTCGCGGATGATGACGGTGATCAGGTCGTGCTTCGCGAAGCGGCGCGGCTCGGGTGTCTTGACCGCGGCGAAGCTGATGGCGGCAACATCGCGCGAGATCTGGTGCGGCGCTCGCTGCTGGCCGCGCGACACGTGGGGCCGCGTCGCCTCGGCCGAGGCAGTCGCGGAACGGTCGATCTCGTTGCGCTGCTGTGGCTCGACGACGAACAACGACGAGCTCTGCGCGGCGGTGCGCGGCACGGCGTGCAGCAGCGCCGCCATCACGACCATCGGGAGCATCGTGTACTTCATCATCGCTCATCTCCCGCCTGCGCCGACTGCAACGACGCATCGGCCTTGTCCAGTTGCACGACCGCTTGCAATCGGCCGGTCACGGTGGCGCGGAATGTTTCCCGCGATCCTTCGTTGCGAATACGGATAACCTCATCCATCGCGCCGTCCTCGGCCGCCCGGCCGACGGTGCGCAGCACGAGGTTGCCCGAAAGGCAGCGCACGGTGACCAACTCCCCGCGCTGGATGAGAATGGGCGAGCGCACGTCGCTGGCGTAGACGTAGTCATCGGTGTTCATCGTCGAAGCCGCCTGCTGATCGGCGACCAGCGACACGTCGTTCAGGGGCAGCCGATCGTCGTCGAGCCAGACGGTGCGCTGCTTGAGCGCATCCCCGGTGAAGCGGTCGCCGCGGCTGAGGTGCCTGGTGACGATGACCACCTCGGCGCGCCGCTGCACGTCGGCGGCGATGGTGAACCGCTCGACGGGCTTGCCCGCCTCGTAACGGCGCACGCTCAAGAGCACGCGGCCGATCGCACGGCTGGTGCGCGGCTCGATCTCGTACCGGCCGGCCCATGCGCTGCGGTCGAGCTGCTCGGCGTCGCGCTCATTGAAGGTGATGCGCAGCTCGTCGCGCGGCACGCCGGCGAGTTGCTGGATCACCGACTCGACGCGGCCGCGCAGGCGCGGCGACTGGTCCGGCGTGATGCGCTGCTCGGTGTTGGATTCCGCGGCCGATTCGCCGTCCGCGCTCGGCTCGGGGCGCGGATCGAGACGATGCACCCGGCAACGCTGGTAGCCGCGCAATGAAACCATGCCCCAGTTCACATCCGCGTCGCTCAGCGCGCGGCGCACGTCGTCCAGTTGAATCACCAGTTCGTCGCTGTCGCCAACGAATCGGCCGACGACATGATCGCCCATCCCTTCGGCGTGGTCGCCGATGAGTTCGGCGACCTGGCGCAGTTTTACGGTTCCATCGGTGACACCGACTTCGTCGTGCAGGCGGATGCTGTTGGCGTGAGCGGGCACGGCGCACAGGCACGACAGCAGCGCCATCGCCAGGGCGATCCGGACCTTCGCTCCCTGCAGTCGCTCAGGACGCGCTTTGAAGGTGATGCGTGCTGTGGTGCGTTGGATGGTCATGGGTCAGTTACGTTTGTGTTAGAACTGGCGGAGGTTGCCGATGGTCTGGAGCGCCTGGTCGGCGGCCTTGATGCTCTGGCTGTTCATCTCGAAGGCGCGCTGCGACTTGATGAGGCCGACCAGTTCCTGCACGGGCTTGACGTTGGAGCCTTCGAGGAAGCCCTGTAGGACGGTGCCGAACTGCCCTTCGCCGGGCACGCCTTCGATCGGCGGGCCGGAGGCGGCGGACTCGACATAAAGATTGCCGCCGATGGGCTTGAGGCCCTGCTTGTTGACGAAAGTGGCCAGCTCGATCTGGCCGAGCTCCGCGGGCTCGACGTCGCCGGGCTGGAAGGCGTAGACGGTGCCGTCCTGGCTGATCTCGAGCTTGGTGGTGTCTTCGGGGACGTTGATGCCGGGGTTGATCATGCGCGGGCCGTCGTTGTTGCCGAGCACGATGTCGCCTTCGCTGTTAACGAAGAAGTTGCCGGCTCGGGTGTAGCCGATGCCGTTGGCTCGGTCGTCGTTGATGTCGACCTGAAAGAAGCCTTCGCCTTCGACCATGAGGTCGAGCGGCTGATTGGTCTCCACGGGATCGCCCTGGCTGAAGTCGAGCTCGGTGCCGCTGATGCGCGTGCCCAGGCCGACGAACAGGCCGGTGGGGCGCTCATCGCCGTTGGCGTTCTCGACGCCGGGCTGCGCTTTTTCCTGGTAGAGCAGGTCTTCGAAGTTGGCGCGCGAGCGCTTGAAGCCGGTGGTGTTGACGTTCGCGAGGTTGTTCGCGATGACGTCCATCTCCGTCTGGAGCGAGGAGAGACCGGTCGAAGCGGAATGGAGGGCGGTGATTGCCATGGTTTATCTATTGCTTTCAGCGGCTGGACTGTTCGCTTAAGCGAGCAGTCCGCCATGTGCTCTTGTCTATGCCACACGACCGAGCGAGTTGACGGCCTTGTCCATGAGGTTGTCGTGGTGGCGCATCATCTGCGCGTTGCTGGCCACGCTCTTGGTCGCGCCGATCAGGCGCATGAGGGTGGTGATCGGATCGACACCACTGGCTTCGACGAAGCCGGCCTTGACGCTCGGGTTGTCGAGCACCTGGCGCGGGTCGGCGCCGTCGAAGGCGAACAGGCCCGCGCCCAGCTTTTCAAGTTGCTGCGGGTCGGCGACCTCGGCCACCTGGAGACGCGCCGCCGGCTCGCCGCCCACCAGCACGCGGCCGGCCGCGTCGATGCGCAGCGGACCGCCGTCGGGCAGCGTGATTGGATCGTCGTCCGCATCGAGCACCGGATGACCGGTGACATTGACCAGTTGCCCCGCATCGTTGCGCGTGAAGCGGCCGTCGCGCGTGAGGCGCACCTGCGCTTCGCCCGTCTGCGAGTCGGTCGTGCGCACGGCGAAGAACTGGCCTTCCTCCGCCAGCGCCACGTCCAGCGGGTTGCCCGTCTCGGTGAGCTGGCCTGGGCTCATGTCGATGCGCTGCGGCCCGGCGAGCACACCGCCGCCAAGGCGATCGAGCAGACGATGCGACACATCGAACCCGAGCCGATCCTCCACCGCTTCCGGCGCGCGCTGGCGCAGGTCGGCGAAGTCGGCCTTGTAGCCCACGGTGTTCACGTTCGCGAGGTTGTTGGCGTACACATCCTGGCGGTACAGGTTCGTCATCGCACCGGACGCGGAGAGGTAGAGCCCGTAGTTCATGACGCCCCCCCTTCCCCGTCGGCGCGTTCATCCGCTTGCGCCTTCGCACGCTCGACCAGCCGCCGCAGCGACGCCGCCTGATCGTCCTGCTGCGCGCGGTGCTCGTCGGCAGCCTGCCGCGCCAGGCGCACCAGCGTCTGCCCGAGATGCGCATCCCCGCTCTCGCGGATCACCCGCAGCAGGCTCGGCCCCGTCTTCGTTTCGTGCGGTCGCACCATGAAACTCACTCCGCCGACCCGTCCCCCACGTCGGGACGGACTCCGGCGTCCTGCCTTTCCGCAATGGCGGTGCCAGCCCATGACCATCAGGAGGCGGAAGAAGCGAAATGATGCGCAAAAACCTGTAATAAATGAATTTATAAGAGAACATGCGGAGCCTGCGCCCCTCGGACGCCCATTTCGGCGCCCGCGCCCCGACCGCAACCGCCAGCGCCGCCGCGCAAGGCTTGCCGACACCGCGCAGGGGATGCGCAGCCGTTTCGCACCAGCGCACGTCACACGGAATGGGGTGAACCGCCGCGGAGCCGCGCGGTATCCTTCCCCGGGCGACGTACGCACCGGCCGAACCATCCCCCGTCACCGGAGGTCGACCATGAGTCTGGGCGAATGGATCCTGCTGATCTTCATCGGCCTGTTCCTGCTGCTGATGCTCGGCGGCGTGGTCGCCTGGCTCACCCAGCTCAACCGCACCCACCGTCGCCACCACGCCAACAACCACGCCCGCAAGCGCAAGCGCTGAACCCGCGCTTAATCCAATCGTTCCACCACGCCCTCCAGCCCCGGCTGGCGAAATGCACGCCACCGGATCGTCGGCGTATCGCGCTCCAGCGTCAGCTCGATCATGCCCAACTCGTCCGTCACCAGCCGCTCGATCGCGCGTGAGCGCAGCACGTTCGCCCATCCATCGATGAATCCGCTCGTCATTATGTTGCCGAGTTCC
>JBMCXL010000038.1:0-13353 GCA_048621015.1 Phycisphaeraceae bacterium | reverse complement strand
GCGCAAGGTGGTCTTCGTCGAATGTCGATCCGATGCGGTGCTGGTTTATCACGATCTGGACGGCGAGGAGGTCGAGCGCTTCTCCAACCGCAACCTCGCCGAGAACCTCGATTTCATTCGCCTGCTGGACCGGTACGCCGTCAATGACAACCGCATGGTCTTTCTGGTTCGCGACGATGCGCGCGTGACGCTCATCCATGCCGAGCGGGTCGCAAGCAGTCGCGGAGTCTACAACGGCAAACTGCCGCTGATCGGCCACGGCGACACGGACCTGAGCGTGTTCAAGGAAACGATCGAAGGGGCTGGCGGATGAGCCGACGTGCGCGCCGAGACGAGCTGAACATCAGCCTCGACTCCCTGTTGGACGCGATGTTCAACGTGGTGGGCATTCTCGTGCTCGTGCTCATCCTCGCGCAGTTGAGTGTCAGCGGGGCGGTCGAGCGCTTGCAGGTGCAGGTCGAGGATTTGCCGGAGATCGACCCCCAGGCCATGGAGCGCGCCGAACAGCGCGCCGCGGAGCTGCGCGAGCAGATCGCCCGGCTCAGCGAAAACGCCGAGGTCGCCACCGAGCAGATGGAGGGCGACCGTATCACGCTCACGCGCCTCGAAGCGCAGCTCGACCGGCTCAAGGAAATGGTCGCCCTCGATCCCGAGCTCACCGCCGAGCGCGAGCGCATCAAGGAAGTGCTCCAGGAGCTGCGCGAACAACACGAGGATGTGAACACCAACGTCTCCGACGCCAGCGACGAGCTGCAACGGCTGCGCGCCGTGCTCGCCGAGACGCCCGAGCGCGCGGAACCGACCCCCGAGGTCGTCATGCTGCCCAACCCGCGCGACGCGCCCGAAGGGTGGACGCCGGAGTACGTCCTCGTCACGAATGGCCGGGTCTACGTCTATCACATCGAGCGGATGCGCGAGCGCATTCGGCAGTACGTCGAAGCCGCGCGGCGCGTACCCGAGGATGAGCAGAACACCGGCGGCCGCGACCGCGCGGCGCTGGAACGGCGCCTCGAGATTCGACCGATCGAATATCGCGACTTCAAGGTCGAGCTTGAGGTCGTCGGCCGCTACGACAACGTCCCGCGCTTCGTCTTCACTCCCCTCGAGGACGCCGGCACGGGCATCGACGAGCTGCGCGATCCGCGATCGACCTTCTTCCGCGCCGTGCGCGCCGCGCGGAGCCAACGTTCCTATCTCATCTTCTGGGTCACACCCGACAGCTTCCAGGCGTACCTGCGCGCCCGCGAGCTGGCCGATCAACACGAAGTGCCTGCCGGCTGGGAGCTGCGCCATCAGAACTGGCTCTACCGCTACACCCTCAGCAGCGCCGATCATCGCCTGAACCAGTCCAAGGCCAAGATCGCCGAGATCGACAAGCAGCTCGCCGAGCGGGCGGAAGAGCGCGCCGAGCCAACCGGTGACGCTGAGGAGGACAAGGGCCCCACCATTCCCCCGCCCGCGGTCGAGCGCGACGTCGGCGGGGTGATCGACTGACGCGGCAGACCGCGTGCCGCTTGAAATCGTGGCACCCGTGCGGGGAACTGTGGAGCTTGTGTGAGTGGAGGGTAGAGAGTAGAGAGTGGGGGCCGTGCACCGCTCCCACTCTCTACTCTCTACCCTCCACTCTCTACCGCTCCATTCCCCGAGAGTGCCATGCCCACGGCTCGGCGTGGGCATGCGATCGGGCTCAGTGGGGGTCATGCCCACCCCAAGCCGTGGGCACGGCACCCAGTCGCCACACGTTCAAGCTGCACCTTGCGCTACCCCGCAGAAGGCTCCTGCGTCGCCATCTGCGGGCTTTGGGATGAGTGGTGGAGGTGCCGGAGAGTGTTGCGCGAATGTGTTGCGCAGGTCGGCGTGTCGGACGGGGTGGCGCGGGGTGGTGCTTGCTGTCCGGCGGTGGAAAGGGAAGATGGTGTCGCATGCATGAGCCGGACCCTGCCGAGTCGAAAGGGGAATCGAGCGACGCGCCCAGGCAGCGGGTGCGGGTGACGTGGGCGTTGCCGGCCGACGCGGACGACGCGCCGCCGAGTACGCAGGTTGTGGTGCTGGTGTGGTGCCTGTGGCTGGCCGGGGCGTGGGGGGTGTCGATGCTGCTGAGTTCGTCGGTGGTGGCGGCGCGGTGGCTGGTGGTGACGTCGGTGGTGGGGCTGATGCTGGTCTGGCCGGCGGCGCGGCTGAGCGAGGGGCGGGAGCGGGTGACAATGCCCGGCGTGCTGGTGGAGTGGCTGTGCCTGGTGCTGGTGTTCCAGGCGGTGATCTGGCCGCTGCGGATCATCTCGGACTGGCGGATGGATCAGACGGCGTGGCTGGACGGGGCGGTGGCGGCGTGGTCGCTGCTGACGGCGGCGGTGGTGGCGATGGGGATGCAGTTTCGTGGGGCGGGAGCGCGGATGGCGGCGATGGTGCTGTGCGTGCTGGTGGTGCTGGGCGAGCCGATGGTGTTGGCGTTGGCGGCGACGGTGCAGGGAGCGGGGACGCTGTGGGAGATGCGCCTGACGCCGCTGCCGACGGTGTGGGCGCTGGCGCAGCCGATCGCGGACGTGTCGCTGGGCGCGTGGCCGGCGCGGATCATGGTGGTGGGCGTGGCGGCGGTCGCGGCGTGGGTGGCGGTGGGCGTGGTGATGGCGGTGAGTGGGCGTGGTCGGCGGGGGTGAGCGGGTGAGCGGGAAGGTGATGCGGTTGGGGCGGCGGGGGGCTCGCGCCGAGGCCGCGGAGAGCGCAGCGAGCGCGGAGAAGAGCGTGAGGATGGGGAGATCATATTTAAGTTAAATGTTGATTTCTCTGGCGGTGCTTCCATCTTACCCCGTGCTCCTGTTCCTATCGCGCTTCCACCAATCCAAGTGTCGCGGGTGGCTGAGGCTAAGCGCAGCGTGCCCCAGCCACCCGGCCGCTGCATCTGGATTGGGGATGCGCGATTCTTTGTTTTCTCTCCGTGGCCTCTGCGCTCTCCGCGACCTCGGCGCGAACTGCTGCCTTTGCGCGAACCTCGGGGAGCTGATGGCGGGCGTTCCTGTTGCCGGAAAGTCTTCGAAGAGGGCTGGGCGCATGCGGCGGCCTTCGCAGCGGGAGGGTTCGATTCGCCGACTCGCTGTGCTACGATATGCTGCCGCGCCTTGCGCGGTTCCCTGACGACGAGACGCGGGACACGAGAACGTCAGCCGTCGCGCTGCCGCACGGTGCAGTGCACGACGGTCAGCGCATGCTTTCATGCAGTACATGTAGCAAAGGAATGCCGCCGTGGAATTCATTACGCGAGACGAAAAGCAGCAGCTCGAACAGCGACTGGAGGATCTCAAGTCCAAGCGCGGCGAGTTGAGCGAGCGCATCGCCGAGGCCCGCGCGCACGGCGATCTCAAGGAGAACGCCGAGTACCACGCCGCACGCGATCAGCAGGGCCTCAACGAGGCGGAGATCCGTCGGCTCGAAGAGCGCCTCCGCCAGGTCAAGGTCGCCGACGACGTGGAAGTGCCCGAGGACATGGTCTTCCTCGGCGCCACGGTGAAGCTGCGCGATCTCGAGGACGAGAGCGAGGACCTGTACAAGCTCGTGGGCGAGTCGACCGGCGCGTTCAACCTCGACAGCGACGAGATCGAGGTCACCGTGGGCAGCCCGATGGGCGAAGCGTTGATGAAGGCGCGTGTCGGCGAGACGATCAAGGTCGAACTGCCCAAGGGCGTCAAGCGGTTCGAGATCCTCGAGATCGTCTGATCCGCCATCTGTTCTCATCCACCTGAAACGCCTCGCGCCAGCAGCCGGCTGCTGCGTCCGCCGCATCGCGAGCCGTGGCCCCAGCCGCTCGGAGATCAGATACCCAAGGATCCCAGCCCGGAATCGTTCGTGCCTGCCCGATCCGCGCTCTAGAATGTAGGTGTGCACTGGGCGACGCGTTTCTTGAACAGCGGCGTCTTCGCCGGGGAGCGCTCAGTGGGGAGGTTGCCATGAGATCCACCGCCATCACCGTGCTCGCGTTGCTCGCCGCGTGCAGCCTGACGCTGGGCTGGTCGCCCGCCCACGTGGCCGCCCAGCAGCAGGCGGGCGGAGATGGCCGCGCGCTCGATTCCAACCAGCAGGTCGGCTCCGGCGGCGTGAACCAGCCCCAGGCCCAGCCCGACTTCCGCGCCCGCAACGAGATCATCACCGGCAACGTCGGCGGCGGCCGCGCGTTCCAGGGCGACATCAACTACCGCGCCTCCGGCGAGTTCCGCGATCAGCTCGGCAGCGACGACCTGTTCCGCTTCCGCGCTCAGAGCTATTCCTCCGGCCTCAACCAGCTCAACGCCGTCCAGAGCCAACGCGAATACGCCATCGGTGACGGCACCTCCATCTTCCGCTCCTATACCTCGCCCGCCGCCACCGGCCGCATCACCACGCAGCTCGTGCCGCGCCAGCTCAGCGTCGGCGGCTACACCGAATATGGCGACCTGACCGGCGGCGACGGCTTCACCCGCAACCGCCTGTTCCTCGACGGCGAGCTCACCGACGACCGCCTCGACCTGTTCGGCGACCTGCAGGACCTCCAGGGCCGGGCGCTGGAGGTGCGCGTCTCGCCCCTGCTCGGTGTGCGTCGCGACGACGATGCACTGCTGCGCGAGCGCCTGCTCAGCGCGCCGGACCGGGAGGACCGTGACGAGGCGGACGGCGACGAAGCCGACGATGCCGGTGATGCGGCCGACACCCGCCAGGAGTTGCGCCAGGACGAGCGGCAGTCCACCGCCATCGATGGCCGGGCGTACCAACTCTCGGCCGGCGTGGGCACGACCGACGAGTTCGCCCGCCGCTCATCGCGTTTCGCGCCGACCCTCGTGCTCGGCCAGCAGTTGCGCTCGCAGGTGTTCGCCGAGCGCGCCGACGCGGCTGACCCCGCCACGCAGCAGCGACTGCGCCGCCTGGAGGAGCAACTGTTCGCCAGTCGCCAGGCCGACCCGGGTGAAGATGTTTACGCCGACCTGCTCGCGGCCGTGCGCGATCCCGAGGCGCGAACGTTGCCCGCCGATCGCCTCGTGCCGGAAGAGCAGCAGCAGGAAGAAGGCGAGCTGCGCGGCCTCGAAACGCCGACGCAGCGCGACCTCGATCGCGCCGAGCGCGCTCGCGAAGACGCGCGCCAGCGCACCGATGGCGAAGCGGACGCGACCGATGACGACGAAGCGCAAGCGGCCGGCGCGGAGCAGGACGACGCGCTGGAAGGGCTCCTTGAGCGGCTGGATTACGAGCTGCCGCGCCTGCGCTCGCTTGCGAGCGACCGCGACGGGCCGATCGACCAGTTGATGCAGCAGGCGGAGCAGGACCTGGTCGCCGGCAACTTCTTCGATGCGGAGGATCGCTACCGGCGCGTGCTGCGTGCCCGGCCGCACGAGCCGCTGGCGCGCGTCGGCCTGGTGCATGCGCAGCTTGGCGCGGGGCTGCTGCGCTCGGCGGGGCTTCATCTGCGCGGTCTGCTGGCCGAGCACCCGGAGCTGATCGCCGCGAAATACAGCCAGCGGCTGATGCCCGGCGGTGATCGGCTCACGGAAGTGCAGCAGGAGCTTCAGCGGATGATCCGCGAAGGCGAAGGGGGCGCCGGGGATGCGGCGCTGCTGCTGGCGTATCTGGGGTACCAGGGCGCGTCGCGGCCGCTGGTGCGCTACGGGTTGGCCAGTGCGGAGGCGGCCCATCCGCGCGACCCGCTGGTGCCCGTCCTGCGGCGCATCTGGCTGGACGAGGACGCGATGGGTGGCGAAAACGGTCCCAACCAGCCGACAAATCAAGGGAGCGGCAACCCGCCGGCGCCGCTGGACAACGCTGAAAGCAAGTAGACAGGAGCGCGGAGCAGCCAGGCGAGCAGAAGCCGGAAAACGGAGGCTACCCGATTCGTACCGTCCGCAAAGGCCGACCGTTCGCCGGCTTCGATTTCGACCTGCTGCTGTGCTGCCCTACTGTTTCTCTGCCCTTCGGTCTATCATCTGCCCATGAGTTCCTCCGAGCCCACCGTTCAGTCGCAGGACCGGGATCGCGCCGCGCAGGATTGCGCGGACGCGGGCAGCGCGTCCACGCCCGCGGCGCCGCCGTTGGGGTTGACTGACTTTCTGGACGTTGCTTCGTTGCAGGACGTGCAGGACAGCTTCAGTGCGCTGACGCGGCTGCTGACGACGATCCACGATGCCGACGGCGCCCCGGTCACCGCGCCGACCGACGCGGCGCATCGCGCCCAGTCCGACGCGTGGCTGGAGCAGCTCATTACCGACGAGGACACCGACGGCCATCGCTTCACCGCGCCGATCATTGTGGAGGGCCAGGCGCTGGGCTCGATCACCATCGAGCCGGAGACGGCCGGCGACGGTCAGCGCGGTGCGTTCGATCCGCAGGCGCGCGACCAGTTCATTGCCGCGACGAAGAAGCTCGGCCTCGACGATGCGCAAAGCCGAAAGCTCGCCGACGCCGCCGAGGACGCTTTCGCGCCGAGCCGGGCGTCGTCGATCCAGTTTCTCTATCTGCTGGCGAACAACATCGCGCGGTTGTGCTACCAGGAGTATCACGCGCGGCAGCGCATCAAGGAGCTGTCGGCGCTGCACAAGGTCAGCACGCTCGTTTCGGCGCAGCGCGACCTGAAGCAGGTGCTCGATACCGCCGCGCGCTCCGTGACCGAGGTGATGAACGTCAAGGGCGCGATGATTCGCCTGATCGATCGGCAGCGTAACAACGAGTTGGTGGCGCGCGCGATTCACAACCTCTCCGACGATTACATCAAGAAAGGCTCGATCCGCCTGGATGAGAGCGAGATCTATCGCACCGCCCTCGAAGGCAAGTGCGCCTACGTCGAGGACATGGCCACCGACCCGCGCGTGCTCTTTCAGGAGAACGCGCGCCGCGAGGGGCTGGTGTCGATGCTCTGCGCGGGCATGATCTACCAGGGCAAGCCGATCGGCGTGATCCAGCTTTTCACCGGCGAGGTGCGCCGGTTCACGCGCTTCGAGATCAACCTCGTCCACTCGATGACGCACCTGCTGGCGACCGCGATCGAGAACGCGCGCCTCGATCAGGCGCGCCTCGAGAACCAGCGCATGCTGCGCCAGCTTCAGCTCGCCGCGGACGTGCAGCGCCGCCTGCTGCCCGCCGCGCGGCCGCATCTGCCGCCACTGGACATCGCCGCTCGCTACGTGCCCAGCTTCGAGCTCGGCGGCGACTTCTACGACTTCATCGACCTCGACGGACACCTGGGCATCGCCGTCGGCGACGTGGTGGGTAAAGGTGTCGCCGCGTCGCTGCTGATGGCGTCGGTGCGCGCCTCGCTGCGCGCCTACGCCCAGGACCTGTACGACCTGGACGAGGTCATCTCGCGCGTCAATCATGCGCTGTGTCACGACACGCTGGATAACGAGTTCGCCACGCTCTGGTACGGCGTGTTCGATCCCGTCGGCCTGCGCGTGACCTTCTGCAACGCCGGCCACGAGCTGCCGCTGCTGCTGCGCGACGGTGAGATTCATCCGATGGACACCGGCGGCATGATCGTCGGCGTTGATCCGCACCAGCGCTACGACAAGGCGCTGTGGGATCTCAAGCCCGGTGATGCGCTGCTGCTCTACACCGACGGTCTCGTGGACGCGTTCAACGGCGACGGCGAGCGCTTCGGCCGGGCGCGCATCGAGCAGGCGCTGCGCGAGGCCAGCGACAAGCCCGCCAACGAGCTGCTCAACCACGTCATCTGGTCCATGCGCAAATTCACCGGCACCCGCCGCAGTCTCGACGACACGACGCTCGTGGCGATGCGCGTGGACGAGTAGGATCAGCGCTTCCTGAACATCCCAAGGCCGGGCAGAGCGAATCCGCGAGCGCCGCCCAGGGTGTGGTGCGCGCGTTGGTTACGTGGAGCACCGCATGGACCGCAGATAAACGCAGATATAGCGCATCCAATCCAGGTGTAGTGTGTGGCAGACGCGCTCTCAATCCCCCTCCCTCAAGGGAGGGGGGTTGAGAGCGAAGCCGCGATGCTTGGATTGGGCATGTACTAGAACGCAGACGCAGATCGGGTAGAGAAAACAAAAAAGAACATCTGCGTTTATCTGCGGTCCTGCGCGACGTCCACTGACCAACCACCCAGAAACTCCGACCGGCGCTTCCTACGGTCGCTCTGCCCGGGCTTGGACTGGTGATGGAGGTTGCCGGGTCAGGCGGCGTATTGACGGACGAGATCGCGCTCGATCAAGCGCTGGGTGAGTTCGCCGTCGTGCGTGGCGTTGAGCCGATCGACGTACCACTCGCGCTGCGGGAAATGTTCGGCGAGCATGTCGGCGAGGCAGTTGTTGTAGCGCATGTTCAGCAGCGCGCCGCCGCCGGTGAGGCGCACGTGGCGTTGCGAGAGGCGATACCAGTCGTTCGGCCGGCGGAACTCGAGCACCCGGCCTAACCAGCGCATGTAGCGGCGACGGTTGCGATCCTCATGCCAGAATCCGTTGGGCACGCGGTGGAACAGCCATTCTTTCCAGTCCACGTCCGGCATGTACTCGCGCAGCGCGTGGATGGGTAGCGCTTCGGGGTAGGCGCGCAGCATCGGCTCGCCGCGGTTTTCACGGAAGTGGCGGCGCGTGACGTGATACCAGTCCTCGGCCTTGCGGAAGCCGAGCTGCTCGCCGAGCCAGTTCATGTAACGGATGCGGTTCTCGCGCTTCTGCCAGAAGCCCTGGGTGACGGCGCCGAACTCCCATTCGCGCCACTTGACGCGCGGCTTGTAGTCCTTGAGCGCGCGCAGCGGGGAGTTGCCGTAGTACATCCCCAGCAGCCCGGTGCCGTGGTGATCGTGGAAGTCCTGCTGCGAGAGCTGGTGCCAGTCCTCGATGGTCTCGAAGCCGAGCTGCTGGCCGAGCCAGTCCATGTACCAGATGCGGTTGCGCCGGTCGTGCCAGAAGCGTTGCGGCGAGCTGGTGAGCAGCCACGGCTTCCAGGGATGGTTGGGCATGTAATCGCGCAAGGCCGCGAGAGGCGAGTGGTGGTAGATGGTCGCCAGCAGGCCGCCGCCGTAGTTGTCGAGGAAGTGTTGGCGCTTGAGACAGTACCAGTCGTCGGGCTTGCGGATGCCCAGTCGCTGGCGCAACCATTGCATGTAGCGCACGCGATTCGCCCGGACACGCCAGTAGCCGTTGGGCACTCGTCCTCGCACCCAGGCCGGTGTCCTCATACTCACCCCCACCGTCGCTGCTGCGCCGTTTCCGTTGGTTGCTTCCTGCACACGGTTGGGCACCTGGTCAAGTGATCCAAAGCAGGCAACATGGTAGTGATTTTGCAGTCTTTAGCAACCGCGGCATGGCGTGTGGCGGCGTGTTCGGCGGTGTTTATGGCCTGGACCCATGCCTGGTTGCGGTGTTTCCCGCACATGCGGCCCGAGCTGGCCGTAGGCGGTCATCCCGCGATGTCACGTTGTTGACTGCTGCGCCCGGTCCGCTACCCTCTCGACTACCCTGCGCGCCGCTTGCTGATTTGCTTGCGGTGCGTCGATGCTCCACCCGAAAGATCCTTCGAGTTGTCTCACACCCCTTGCCGAGACGAGTCCGCTTCCGCGGCGCTGTCCGTGCCGGAGCCCGGTCGGCGTGGCCTGCCCGTGTTCTATGGCTGGATCATGCTGCCGATCGCCATGGCCGGCGCGATCGCCAGTTCGCCGGCGCAGACCTTCGGCATCGCGCCGTTCAACCCGCACTTCCGCGCCGCTCTGGGCCTGAGCGAGACGCAGCTCACCGGCGCCTACATGCTCGGCACGCTGTTGGCTGCGCTGCCCCTGCGCTACGTCGGCGCGGCGATGGATCGGCACGGCATCCGCAAGACGAAGACCGCCGTGGTGCTTTTGTTCGGCTTGACGTGCATCCTCGTCTCGCAGGTGGCGGGGCTGGTGTCGCTGTTTCTGGCGTTCCTGGCGCTGCGGTTGCTGGGACAGGGCGCGCTCGGCGGCGTGCTCAGCGGCAGCACGCTCGCGTTCTGGTTCGAGCGCCGGCTGGGGACGGTGGAAGGCTTGCGCAACGCGGGCATGGCCGGCGCGATCGCGATCGTGCCGGGGGTGATTCTCTGGTTGATTGATGCAGTGGGCTGGCGATGGGCGTATGTCGTGCTCGGCGTGGCCGTGTGGGTGGCCATCCTGCCGTTGATGCTGCTGTTTCGCAATCGGCCGGAGGACGTGGGCCAGCTCAAGGACGGCCTGCGAGCGAACAGCGCCGACGACAGCTCCTTTGAGACCATTGCAAACGGCGAACATGACCTTCCCAGCGCATCCGACTCTACCGCGCGCGATTTCACACCCGCCGAGGCGCGGCGCACGCGCGCGTTCTGGCTGGCGCTGCTGCCGACGGCCACGTGGGCGCTGACGAACACGGGCGTGATCTTCAGTGCTGTGCCGCTGTTCCAGGCGCGCGGCGCCAGCGAGGCGGACATCGCCTGGCTGTTCACCATGTTCGCCGTCGGCTTCGCGGTGATGATCGTCGTCGGCGGCTACCTGGCCGATCGCGTGCCGTTGAACGTGCTGCTGTCGGTCGGCACCGCGTGCATGGCGGGCTCGTGGGTGATGGTGCGCACGATGGATTCGCTGGTGATGCTGTTGCCGATCGGTCTGCTGCTGGGCTTGACCCAGGGCACGCTCGTGGGCGCAACCGCGCCGCTCTGGCCGCGCTACTTCGGCCGCGCCCACCTCGGCAAGCTGCGCGGCATGCTGGTGACGGTCATGGTCGCGTCCTCAAGCGCCGGCCCGTTCGTGATGGGCGTCACGCGCGACTACACCGGCAGCTACGATCCGGCGCTGACCGCGTTCATCATCGTCTGCGTGCCGCTCTCAATCGCCGTGCTCTGGGCCACGCCGCCGGCGCGCCGCGCATCGGCGCCATGAAACGCTGGTGCGCGGAACAACGCCCGCGCGCCAAAACTTGAAACTTGAAACTCGGAACTTGAAACTGACCTACGCCGAGCCCGACGTGATGTGCTTGGCGATCGGCGTCAGCAGATGCGGCACCAGCCGCTCGGTCGCCAGCGTCTCGGCGTGCTCGGTGAGCTGATCGAAGACCACCGGCAGGTCCTCCACCCGCTCCACCGGCCCGAACTTGCGCAGCGACAGAAAGAGGCTGATCGGCTCGCCTTCCCCCTGGCGCGGATGACCCCGCCGCGTCTTCGCCTGCGTCTTCACCTCGAAGTACGCCTGCAGATCCCCGCCCGGCGACAGCGACATCCCGAACACCGGCTGCACGTCCAGGTACCGGGCCCCCGGCAGCTTCACCGCCTCGGCCATCGGCGTGTCCGCGAACAACGCCTCGAAGATCACCTCGTCGTGGTTGTCCTGGCATTCCAGGTCGAACCCGAACAGGATCTCCTGGTAGTCCACATCCAGCGGGCTGACTGACAGGTAATGCGGGCTGAGCTCCAGAATGTTGCGGTGGAACTGCTGTGCCTCGGCCATCGAGATCGGGTTGACGTGGCCCGCCCGGAGGCTCGTCCGCCGCAGCGCCATCCAACGATACTCCGGGTCCCGCCGGCTCGACTCCAGCGCCAACTCGCCCTCGAACCGCCGAAACCGACTCAGCGAGGGCATCGCCTTGCGCATCCGGTCGAAATAATGGAGCACCGTCTCCCGCTCGGCCGGCAGGTCCAGCTTCAGCGCAAGTTTCTGATTCACATAGAAATCAGTGCACAGAGCACCGAAACTGGTGGCCATGGCTGGGTCCCTCTGGTCAAGCAGGGCAGGGGTGAAACACCGGCAATGGTGGTCGCCGCGATGCCTCCGCGACAAGTATAGCATTGACCGCCACCTGGAGCGACCACCCGGCTTGTGCGATCTGGCCGGGGGCGTGGGGCCGTCCCATCGAGCAGCGTCGGCAGGCTGAGCCCAGCGTGACCCGACCTGTGCCCGAAGGTGTTCGAGCGGGACCGGGAGCCGGTGGTGCTTCGGCTATTGCTGCGCGAGGCGCTTCCAAAGGCCCCACCCCGTGAGCCGCGATCGCCCGGTTCCGCCCCTTGATCCGCCGCGACAACTCGTTATCGTTAGTAGCCCTGAGCCCGGATTCCCCGATAGCTCAATTGGTAGAGCGAGCGACTGTTAATCGCTAGGTTGCAGGTTCGAGTCCTGCTCGGGGAGCTTTTTTCACCCGCTCCGCCCGGCCTCAGCCGGCCGTGGCCGCCACGCTTCTCAAGCCGATTTTTCTTGCCCCTGAGCCTCCCCCGTTTGGACGGGCGCGGGGGTTCGGATGTTACGCGGCCGGGTGCTGGGCTTCGTAGGCCGCGGGACTGATGTACCCCAGCGTCGAGTGCAGACGCTGACGATTATAAAACACCTCGATGTAATCGAACAACGCCAGCCGTGCCGCGGCCCGCGTCGGCAGCGGCTCATCCAGCTCCGTCTTCAGCGTCCCGAAGAAGCTCTCCATCGCGGCGTTGTCATAGCAGTCACCCTTCCGGCTCATGCTGCACACAATGCCATGCTCGCTCAGCAGCGTCTGGAACGTCCCACTCGCGTACTGCACGCCGCGATCGCTGTGATGCACCAGCGCGCCATCGCGCGGCACGTCGCGCGAGCGGATCGCCTCCGTCAGCGCCTGCTCAACCAGCTCCGCACGCAGATGATCGGCGGCGCACCAGCCAACGATTCGCCTGCTGAAGCAGTCCATCACCGCCGCCAGGTACAGCCAGCCTTCATCGGTGTCGACGTACGTGATGTCGGCGACCCACTTCTGGTTCGCGGCCGTGGCGGTGAAGTCGCGCGCGATCACGTTGTCCGCCACGGGCTTGCCGTGCGCCGAGTCCGTCGTGCGTGGCATGCGCTTTTGCGGGGATTTTCCCTGCCATTCGTGCTCACGCATGATCGACGCCACGCGGTTGCGGCCGACGCGTTCCCCCTCGCGCGTGAGCTGGTTGAACACGCGTGGGCTGCCGTACGTGCCCCGGCTGTCGGCGTGGATCTGCGCGATGCGCTCGCCCAGCTCCGCACGCCGCCTGGCCCGCGCGCCGGGCTCGCGGCTGAGCCAGTCGTAGTAGCCGCTGGCGCTGACCTTGAGCACGCGGCATTGCAGCCGCACCGGCCAGCGATCGCGATGCTCGGCGACGAAGGCGTATTTCATCGCTGCTCCTTCGCGAAGTAAGTGGCCGCTTTTTTTAAAATCTCGCGCTCAGCCCGCAGTTCGCGATTCTCCTCGCGCAGGCGGCGGTTCTTGGCCTCCAGGTCCGATTGCTCCTGCGGCACGAGCGTGCGCTTCCAGTTCGCCAGCGCCGTCGCCACGCCCAGCGCCTGGCTGGCCTTGGTGAGGCTGTAGCCCTGCTCGGTCATGAGCTTGACGGCATCACGCTTGAACTGCTCGGTGTAGGTCTTCCTGGCCATGGGCGGGCTCCGGGGTCGTGGCAGAGGCAGCACCATCC
>JBMCXL010000037.1:0-13454 GCA_048621015.1 Phycisphaeraceae bacterium | reverse complement strand
ATGGTCATCGGTGTTCTCCAGATCGAGTTGATGATCGACGGCAGCACGTCGCTCAAGGACAAGCGCCGCGTGGTCAAGAGCCTCAAGGACCGGCTGCATCGCGAGCACATGGTTTCCGTGGCGGAGGTCGAAGCCGAGGACGAGATGGGCCGGGCGGTGCTGGGGATCACGATGGCCAGCAACAGCGTCCCACACTGCCAGCGCACCCTCGACAAGCTCGTCGAGCGCATCACGGCCGGCCGCGGCTACCACGTGAGCGACCATGACGTGCAGATATTGACGGGACAATGAAAGTTTCAAGTTGCAAGTTCCACGTTCCAGGTTGCCGGCAGCGGCCCGCAACTGAAAACTTGAAACTTGAAACCTGGAACTTGAAACTCAAATGACCCACCGCATCGAAAAGATCGAATCCACCCTTCAGCGGAACATCTCCGAGGTGCTCCAGCGCCGGTTGTCCGATCCGCGCCTGGAAGGGTTCATCAGCATCACGCGCGTGCAGGTCAGCCCCGACATGCACAACGCCATCGTCTACGTCTCGGTCATGCCCGAGCACAAGCAGAAGCAGGTCATCGCCGGCCTGCACCACGCCACCGGCCGCATCCGCTCCCTCGTCGGCAAGTCCCTGCCCACCAAGACGCTGCCCCACCTCGAGTTCCGCCTCGACGAATCGCTCAAGACCCAGGCCCGCACCCTCGACGCCATCCAGCGCGGCATCGACCGCTCCGGCCCCGCGCCCCCCGACGAGTCCCCTCCGGAAGAGAACCAGGGGCAATAACCCCCCACGCCGGACCGCAGCGACCGCAGGGAGCGCAGGTCCGGATCTTCCCCCGACTCGACGCATCCACCCGCATCCCGCACAATCTCCCCCCAGCCCCCGGCCCCCGGAACCCCCCCGAACCCCGGAACCCCGAGACACCCCATGCCCAAGCAGGACACCAGCCAGGGCAAGAAGCTCGCGGCGCTGCTGAAGAAGCTCGCCAAGGCCCACGCCGTCGAGGAACCCCCACCGCGCGACCCGACCCTCCAGCTCGTGGTCAGCTTCCTCCAATGGGAAGCCACGCGCAAGCAGGCCGAGCAGGCCATCGGCCGGCTGATGGAGCATATGGTCGACGTCAACGACCTGCGCGTCAGCTTCGAGCAGGAGATCCTCGAACTGCTCGGCGAGGATTACCCGCGCGCCTCCGAGCGCGTCGCGCGCATGCGCGAAGCGCTCAACGACATCTACGTCCGCGAGCACACCATCGAGATGCGCTCCATCGCCGAGAAGGGCAAGAAGGAGCAGCGCGCCTACCTCGATTCCCTGCCCGGCATCACGCCCTACGTCGCCGCGCAGGTGACGCTGCTCTGCTTCGGCGGCCACGCCATGCCCGTCGACCAGAAGCTGATCGAGCGCCTCGCCGAGGAAGGCATCATCCCCGAAAGCGACACCGACCCGCAGCACGTGGAGAACGTCCTGCTGCGCCTCGTGCGCGCCGAGGAAGCGCTGGAAGCGCACCTGCTGCTCCAGACCTGGGCCGACGACCGCGCCACGCGCCGCCGCGCCGCCAAGAAGGCCGCCTCGCGCAAGACCACCAGCCGCAGCCGCAGCGCCACCACCACGCGCTCGCGCACCAGCCGCACCACCAAGAAAACCGCCCGGCGCTCCAGGAAGAAATGACTCCAAGCCGCGCGGGTGAGCGCAGCGAACCCCGCGGGTCTCCAGCCTCGAACAACCGCGGGGTTCGCGGACTCACCCGCGCGGCTTGTTACGCCGTCTTTTCAACCGCCAACCGAAACCACCTCCCCCCACCATGAACGACACCGCCGCCAACCCCCCCCTGCTGCGACTCGGCATCCCCAAGGGCAGCCTCCAGGACGCCACGATCGACCTGTTCGACCGCGCCGGCTACAACGTCACCGTCTCCAGCCGCTCCTACACGCCCGAGATCGACGACCCGCAGATGTCCTGCGTGATGTTCCGCTCCCAGGAAATGAGCCGATACGTCGAGGACGGCGTGATCGACCTGGGCATCTGCGGCCACGACTGGATCGTCGAGAACGGCTCCGACATCCACGAGGTCTGCGAGCTCGAGTATTCCAAGGCCACGCGCAACCCCGTGCGCTGGGTGCTCGCCGTGCCCGAAGAGTCCGGCCGCGACAAGCCCGAGGACCTGGCCGGCGGCATCATCGCCACCGAGCTGGTCGAGACCACCCGCGCCTACTTCGAAAAGCGCCACATCGACGTCAAAAAGGTCGAGTTCTCCTGGGGCGCCACCGAGGTCAAGGCCCGCCTGGTCGACGCCATCGTCGACGTCACCGAGACCGGCTCCTCCCTCCGCGCCAACAAGCTCAAGATCATCGACACCCTCGTCACCTCCACCACCCGCCTCATCGCCAACAAACAGGCTTGGAGCGACCCCGCCAAGCGGGCTAAGATCGAGGACCTGGCGGTGCTGCTTCAGGGGGCGATCAGCGCCCGCTCCAAGGTCGGCCTCAAGCTCAACGTGCCCCGCGCCAAGCTCGACGACGTCCTGAAGATTCTGCCCTCGGAAAAGTCGCCGACCGTCAACGAGCTGGCCGACAAGCAGTGGGTCGCGATCGAGGTCGTCGTCGAGGAGACCGTGGAGCGCGACCTGGTCCCGCAGCTCCGCCGCGCCGGCGCGACCGACATCTTCAGCTATCCGTTGAACAAGGTCGTGCCGTGAACACGCGGAATGCGAATGACGAATGCACGAATGTCGAAAGAATGCCGAATGACGAATGACCAAGCGCTTCGGCCCTTTCAACCCCCCTCCCTTGAGGGAGGGGCAAGGGGAGGGTGAGGGCTGGAAGCTCAGCAGCGCCTGATCAAGCCAGCACCTCTGGTCTTCAAGCGCTCACCCCCACCCTGCCTCCCCCCTCAAGGGGGAGGGATTGAAGTTGGCGGCTTCGAGCATTCGTCATTCGACATTCCCTCAAAGGGACACATCCCATGGCTCACCCCGCTCTCGCCCGCCTCTCGACCTGGACCTGCCTCGCGGCGATCGCGCTGAGCCTCATCGCCTGCCAGAGCGGCCAGAGCGGCCAAAGCGGCGCGGCGAACGAGTCCGAACAAGGCGACACTCAAGCCACCGCCACCGCCTCGGTGCCCGACACCCTCGCTACCCCGCCCGTCCCGCGCCCCGAGAACTTCCAGCCGCTCACCGGCGACAAGCTCGAGCGCGCCCGCAAGTCGCTCGATGACATCCTCGCCGACCTCGAAACGCCCGACTACCTCCAAGCGCCCGAAGAAAACGCTGAAGACACCGAGCAGCCGGCATCCGACGAGCCCCCCCTCGCCGCGCAGCACGCCTACGTCGCCGGCCGCGCCGCGTGGTATGAAGGCAACACCTATCAAGCCATCAGCGAACTGGAAAGCGCCCTGCGCCTCGCGCCCGATCGCCCCGAGATCCTCCGCCTGCTCGGGCGCATCTACACCGACGCGGGCAACAAGGTGCGCGGCGCCGCCAACTTCGAGAAAGCCGTCCGCGCCGATCCGACGCACCTGGAAAGCGTCTTCCTGCTCGGCCGCTTCGCCATGGAGCAGGGCGACCACGACCAGGCGATCGTGATCCTGCACCACGCGCTCGAGCAGGCGCGCCGCCAGGCCGACGACGACCGCGCCGTCGAACCGCTGCTGCACTACTACCTCGCCGGCGCCCTGCGCGAGCGCGGCTACGCTGCCGCCGCCATCGAGCAGCACGAGCAATACCTCGCCACCGAGCGTCGCGGCCGCAGCCTCAGCCGCACCGGCCGCGAACTGGCGATCATCAGCGATCAGGCGCATTTCACCTGGACCGCCATCGGCGACATGCACCACCAGCTCGGCCAACCCGCCGACGCGCTCGCCGCCTACCGCCGCGCGCTCGAAAAACAACAGGACGAGCAGGAAGAGAACGCGCCCGCGGAGCTCATCGCCCGGCTGATCTACACGCACCTGCGCCTCGATCAACTCGAGTCGGCCTATGAGCTGGCGATCGACCACGTCCGCCGCACCGACGCCGACGACGCCGCGCTCGCCCTCGTGCGCTACCTCACCGAGCAGGTCAGCTCCAGCGAGCAGATGGCCGCGCAGTTGCGCGACGTCTACCGCGACCAGGGCCGACCCGGTGGCCTGGTCATTGCCGTCGCCGACCTGCTGCCCGAGGACGAAGGCCGCGCCCTGCTGCGCGAGCACCTCGACGATCACCCCGACGACCTGCGCGTCTTTGAAGGCCTGCTCCAGCGCTTGCTGCCGAACGGTGCAACGGACGTCGCGCCCGCAACGCTCGCCGAGGCGATCACCGTCACCGCCACCGCGATGACCGAGTCAGGCGAGCGCATCGAGCGCCGCGCCGAGCTGCTGTTCGACGTCGCCGACGACGCCGCCGCGCTGCTGCCCGGCTTCGACGCGCTCGACCCCGACACCACCCCGGACATCGCGCCGATGGTGCACTTGCTGCGCGGCCTCGCGCTGATGCGCGCCGGCATGCCCGACCAGGCCGCCGCCCCGCTGCGGCAGGCGATGCAGGCCGCCCCGCACCTCGACGCCGCGCGCCTCGCGCTGGCGAGCCTCGCGATCCACGAGAGCGACTACGCCCGCGCCCGCGAGCTGCTCGAACCGTTGGCGGAGAGCGACGACCCGCGCGTCGTGCACCTGCGCGTGCGCGCCCTGGCCGAGACCGGCGACCTCGACGGCGCGCTGCGCCTGCTGAGCGAGCACGTCGACCAGGACGATCCCAACGTCGAGCTGCTGCTGCAGAAGGCCCAGCTCCAGGTCCGCGCCGGCGAGCCGGCGTCCGCCGAGCGCACGCTCCTCGATGCGCTGAACATGTACCCCACCGACCAGCGCATCTACCAGGCGCTGTTCAACATGTACGACCCCGCCGACGGCCGCGCGCCGCTGATCGACGACGCCACGCGCCAATGGCAACGCCTCGTTCGCCGGCTGCTGGACACCATCCCCAACAGTCGGCTCGGCAGGCTCAAGCGCGCCGAGCTCTACGAAGCGCGCGGCCAGGTCCACGAAGCGCTCAACCTGCTCGAAGGTCTGCTGCGCGAGCATCCGATGGACATGGAGGCGATTCAGCGCGTGCTGCGCCTTTACGAAGCCTCCGACCAGCGCGACAAGGGCGTGGCGCTGCTGGAGCAGAGAATCGCCGCGCACCCGAAACACCTCGGCCTGCTCACGCTCGCGCTGCAGTTCTATCACACGATCGAGGATCGGCAGCGCGCCCTGGACGTGATCGACCGCGTGCTCGCCCTGGAGCCGCGCGACCCGCAACGGCTCCAGCCGATCGTCCTCGTCGCCGTGCGCCTCGATGCGCCGGCCAAGGCGATCGAAGCGATCGACCAGGCGCTCGCGGCCGAGCGCCTCGAATCGCCGATGCGCCTGGTCAGCCTGCTGCGCCTCGCGATGCGCCGCGCCGGCCGCGGCGACGAGGCGGTCGATCGCCTGCGCGACCTGGCCGACCGCTTCCCCGACCACGAGGCGGACATCCGCAACCAACTGTCGTTCCTGCTCCAGCAGCTCGGCCGCAACGACGAAGCCGAGCAGGTGCTCATCGACACCTTGAAGGACCACCCGGATCATGCGCCGACGAACAACGCGCTCGGCTACGACTGGGCGCGGCAGGGCCGCAACCTCGAACGTGCCAAGGCGATGATCGAAAAGGCGCTGGAGGCCGAGCCGAACAGCGCCGCGTATCTCGACTCGCTGGGTTGGGTGTACTACAAGCTCGGTGATTTCGACGAGGCGGTGAAATGGCTGGAGCGGGCGCGCTCGGCCGAGGGCGGCGACGACGCGGTGATACTGGATCATCTCGGTGATGCGCTGTACCGCGCCGGTCGGCCGGAGGAAGCGCGCCGCGCGTGGAGCCGGGCGGCCTCGCTGCACGGGCGGGCGCCGTTTCCCGAGGAGTACCCGGAGATGGACGGCCTCCAGGAGCGGGCCTACGAGAAGATCCAGGCCGTCCGCGAAGAGGAGCAGCCGCCGGTGGCGGACGTCGCCGAGCCGCAACAGGCGAACGAGCCGGAGCCCGACGCCGACGCGCAGCAGGCGGAGTGAGCGGCCGGCCATTTGCCGGTCGCCTCGCATCGCGATACCATTCCCCATTCGCCTTTACCGCTCGGCCGCCCCCGCAGATGGGGCCGGACCGGCGTCCCGGCCGCGTCGACCGGGACCACCGAGCGGGCCCGGAGACGCCAGCCATGAGCAAAGCCAAGTCCGATGCCACGCCCCTCTACGAGGGCATGTTCCTGATCAACCCCCAGGCGACCGCCGGCGACCTCAACGCCGGCCTCGAGTTCGTCCGCCAGGCACTTGAGAAGCAGAACGCCGAGATCGTCGCCCTGCACAAGTGGGACGAGCGCAAGCTCGCCTTTCCTATCAAGGGCCAGAAGCGCGGCACGTATCTGCTCGCCCTGTTCCGCATGGACGGCAAGAACGTCACGCCGCTCGAGCGCACGTGCGAGTTGTCCGACGAGGTGTTGCGCGTGCTCATCACCCGCGCCGACCACTTCGGCGACGTGGAGATCGAGCAGGCCGTCAAGGACGCCCAGACCACGCGCGACGAGGCGAAGCTGCGCGAAGGCGCCGAATCGACCGAGTCCGCCGACTCGGCCGAGCAGCCCGAGCAGCCCGAACAGGCGCAGCCCACCGCCAGCGAATAACGCTTCGCGCCGCTGACGCGCCCCGGGCGCCTGCGCCTTTGCGCAGCGCCTGAACACCGGATGGTTTTCGCGAAGCCGCAAGCGGCGGGGAAACCGTCCTGAACCGCTCATCGCTCAATCGGAGCCTCTCATGCCGAATCTGAACAAAGTCATGCTGATGGGCAATCTCACGCGCGATCCCGAGATGCGCTACCTGCCGAGCAACACGGCGGTGGTGAACCTCGGCCTGGCGGTGAACCGGCGCTGGCGCAACCAGCAGACCGGCGAGCAGCAGGAAGAGACGACCTTCGTCGACTGCGAAGCCTTCGGCAAGCAGGCCGAGCTGCTCAACCAGTACATGAAAAAGGGTCGGCCGCTGTTCATCGAGGGCCGACTGAAACTCGACCAGTGGCAGAACCGCGAGGGCCAGAACCGCTCGAAGATGAAGGTCGTCATCGAGCAGTTCCAGTTCATCGACAGCCGCGACGGCGGCGGCGACATGGGCGGTGGCGGCGGCAGCTACCAGAACACCGGCTCCCGCGGCGGCGGCGGCCGCAGCCAGTCCGCCCCGCCCCCCGACGAACCCGCCCACGAACCGATGCAGGAAGACGACATCCCGTTTTAAGTTTCAGGTTCCAGGTTTCAAGTTTCAAGTTGACCGGCGGCTTCGCCGCCGTCTCCGCAACTTGAAACTCTGAAACTTGAAACTTGAAACTCACTCCCCGCTGGTGCATCGCCGCGAAGCTCCGTCGCTCGCGGGCCGGCGCCTAACTTCATCATCACGAAGGACACCGACCGATGAAACAGACCGAACTGCTGCTGCTGGAGAACGTGGACAACCTTGGCATCGTCGGCGACGTCGTCAAGGTCAAGCCCGGCTACGCCCGCAACTTCCTCGTGCCGCGCGGCCTCGCCACGCGCCCCACGCCCGGCGCCATCGAGGCGCTGAAGGAACGCCGCCGCCAGGTCGAGGAAGAGCTGCGCCAGCAGCGCGAGGCGCAGCAGGAGCTGATCAACCGCCTCGACGGCCACGAGCTGACGCTCCAGCGCTCCGCCAACGAACAGGGCGTGCTCTTCGGCGGCGTCAGCCAGCGCGACATCGCCGACGCCCTGCGCGAGGAAGGCTTCGGCGTGGAGGACCGCTGGGTGCGCGTCGGTGAGCAGATCAAGCGCCTCGACTCTTATCCCATCCCCGTGGTGGTCGACAAGGAGCTGAAGGCCGAGGTCAAGCTCTGGGTCGTCTCCGACCGCCCCGCCGAGGAACTCGAAGCGGAAGCGCAGGAAGGTGAAGAAGGCGAAGCGGGCGAAGAAGCCGAGGTGGAGCCGGAAGAAGCGCCCGAGGCGTAACGCCGTCCACCGCACATTCCAAATCACCCACGGAAGCCCACGGTCGGGAGACCGTGGGCTTTTTACTGGTGCGCCCACTGGACGTCTGGCGCACCGCATGGAACGCAGATGAACGCAGATAGAACGCCGATCAACGCGGATAGATCAGATAGAGAAAACAAAAAAGAACATCCGCGTTCATCTGCGGCACATCTGCGTTCATCTGCGTTCCCGCGCGGCGTCCGTCTACCAACGGCGCAAAAAAAGCCCCGCGAAGGACGCGGGGCTTCCATGCGCCGAAGCGCATGGGGGCGGGGGTGGTGGTCGGTGGAGAAGCGCTGGCGCGGTCAGACCACGAGCATCTCGCTGTACGCCTTGTAGCGCTGATCGATCTGCTCGCGATCGATCTCGCGCAGCCGGCGGAGGCTGAACGCTTCGATGTTGTAGCTGGCGACGATGGTGCCGTAGGCCATCGCGCGGCGGAGGTTCTGCACGGACAGGTCGCCGGACTGGGCGAGGTGGCCCATCATGCCGCCGGCGAAGCTGTCGCCGGCGCCGGTGGGATCGACCACGTCGCGCGCCGCGTACGCGGGTAGCGCCGCCATGCCGTCTTCGTGCAGCATGAACGCGCCGTGTTCGCCCTTCTTGATCACGACGAACTTCGGTCCCATGCCCAGGATCGCCTCGGCGGCGCGGACGACGTTGGGCTGATCGGTGAGCTGGAACGCTTCGCCGTCGTTGAGCACCAGCCCGTCGATCTCGCGCAGCAGGTCCTTGAGCGCGCCCAGTTCGTTCTCGATCCAGAGGTTCATCGTGTCGGCCACGACCAGCTCGCGCTGGGGGAAGCTGTCGAGCAGCGACTTCTGCGCGGCCGGGTGGGTGTTGGCCAGGAAGATGTACTTGCTGTCCTTGTAGCTTTCGGGCACCGGCGGGAAGTCCTCGGCCAGCACGTTCAGCTCGACGTCGACCGTGTCGCGGTCGTTCATGTTCTCGTGGTACTTGCCGTGCCAGCGGAAGGTCTTGGAGCCCTTGCGGCGTTCCAGGCCTTCGAGGTCGATGTCGAACTGCTTGAAGGTGTGGACGTGCTCCTCGGGGAAGTCCTCGCCGACGGCGCCGACCAGGCGCACGGGCGTGAAGTAGCTGGCGCCCGCGGCGAAGTAGATGCAGGAGCCGCCGAGGACGTTCTCCGCCTTGCCGGTGGGCGCTTCGATGGAGTCAATGCCGATGCTGCCGGTGACGATCAGGCTCATGTCAGGGTCCGGGGTCCGGGGTTCAGGGTCTGGGGTCTGGGGTCTGGGGTGCGAGGCGGCGGCACACGGTATGAGGGCCGATCACCGCGCGTTCATCAGTTTATCCGATTTTACGGATAGATGCCACCCGCCCTGCCACATATCACTCAAATCGTTAACTTTGAAACACTTATCGACCCGCTGACGCCCGTCCTGAGCGCGCTTCCGGGGGCAGCGAAGGGCGGGATCGCCCCCCTCACCCCTTCACGCCCCCCATCCCACAGATCCGCTTGTACGCCGGCTCATCCACCTCCATCACCGACAGCCGCGGCTGCCGCACCAGCGCCAGGTGACCGAGCTTCGCCTCCCCCTTGATCGCCTTCAGCGTCACCGGCTCGGCCAGCGGCTCCACCGCCTTCAAATCCACCAGCACGTACTTGCCCGTCCCATCGGCCGGGTCCGGGTACGCGGCCCGCGCGACCTTGGCGATCCCCACCACCGCCTTCTGCTTGCCCGAGTGATAGAACAGCACGCGATCGCCCTTGCGCATCTGCTTCATGTTGTTCTGCGCCTGCGCGTTGCGCACACCGTCCCACTCCGTCGTGCCCGCGGCGACCTGCTGGTCCCACGACCACGTTTCCGGTTCCGATTTGACGAGCCAATGGTTCACACCGATTCTCCTTGTTCCATGACCGTCTGCTGATGGATCATTTCGACCGGACGAAACCGCACCGCGGCGACGCCCGCGACCCTTGCGGTGACTGGCAGCTTCCACTCCGCGCCGATCGTCATGGCCCGGCCGATGTCATCAGGCGCGATGCGCTGGCCGAGCGTGCAATGCGGAAAAAGCTTGCCGAGCCGATAGTACGACTGCATCTGCCCATCGGCGTCCCGCATCAACTCGCACACGCGCCCGTGGACCTCCAGCACACGCACGCACGGCGTCGGCGCAAGAAAAAGCGTGCCGGTGTGTGCCCAAACCGCGACGGCCGAAAAACGCAGCGTCAAATGATGGCACAGCGGCGCCACCCGATCCACTGTCTGCCGAAGCCGGCTCTCATCAACACTTTCCCACACACCAAGCGCGACGTGCGGCATCACCCCAACCTTGTGCATGTCTTCTCCGACGCACGCTTGCGCAAGACGTGACCAGCAGTCGCGCACGAATCGATCGGCGTGAGCGTCGAAAAGAAGTTCGAGGGCGTATGCCATGATTGCAAGCGGCTATGAGGCCCGTGCCTGACCGGTGGCCACGTGAAGACACACATCGATGCGCTTCACCGTCTCTTCTTGACCCATCAGTTCCAACGTCACATCAATCGGCGGGCTCACCGCGCCCCCCGTCAGCGCCACGCGCAGCGGCTGCGCCACCTTCCCCATCTTCAGCTCGCGCGCCTCGGCATACTGCTGCAACACATCATGCGCCTTCTCGCCCGACCACGGCTCCACCGCCCCGAGCTTCTCGCGCAACTCGCGCAACACCACGAACCCTTCCCCCTCGTTCTTCGCCAGGTTCTTCTTCACCGCCTTCTCGTCGTATTCGCGCGGCGCCTCGACAAAGAACCGCCCCAGCTCCGCCGGCTCGCTCAGCACGTGACACCGCGGCTGATACGCTTCCGCGAACTTCGCGAACTTCACGTCATCCTCAAAGATCGGCGCGAACTCCGGATGATACTGCTCGAAGTGGGCGCGCAGCCGGCGCTTGAACTCATCGAACGGCAACGCGGTGATGTACTCGTGGTTGAACGCATACAGCTTCTCGCGATCGAACTTCGCGCTGCCCTTCTGCACGCGATCCAGGCTGAAATGCTCGGCAATGAACTGAAGCGGCTTCTCCCCGAACCGCTCCACATCGCCACCCGGGTTCCACCCCAGCAGCGCCAGGTAATTGCACATCACCTCCGGCAGATACCCGCTGCGCCGAAAGTCGTCGACGTCGATCTCGGGCAACTGCAACCCCAGTTCCTGCGCGATCGCCTGCGCAATATCGAGCGCATCATTCTCCTTCTCGAAGAACTGCCGCACCCGCTCCGCCTCAAAGCCGAGGGATGGCAATCCCTCGGCTTTCCCCGCGTCGCGCGCCACTTTCGCCTTATCCCGCTTGCTCATCTTCGACCCATCCGGATTGAAGATCAGCGGAATATGCGCATACACCGGCCGCCCAAGCCCCAGCGCGTCCTGAAGCGCGACATGCTTGATCGTGTTGTTCAGATGCTCCTGCCCGCGGATCACGTGCGTCACGCCCATCTCGGCGTCGTCCACCACCACCGCGAAGTGATACGTCGGGCCCCCGGAAGCTCCGGCGCCGGCGCGCTCGCCCTTGAAGATCACAAAATCCTGCATCTGCGGCTGGTCCGGCTGCACCGTCACCTCGCCCAGCACCGCATCACGCACCGTGATCGGCTTGCCCGGCATCCGAAACCGCAGCGCGCCGTCATCCTCGTACACCCGCCCCGTCGCGCGCAGCGTCTCCAGATGCGCCTGGTAAATCCCGCGCCGCTGCGACTGAAAGTACGGCGCGCGCTCGCCGATCTGGTTTGCCCCGCCATCCCAACTCGCCGCCTGCGGGTCCGGTCCTTCATCCCAGTCCAGGCCTAACCACCACAGATCGCGGATGATCCCCTGCGCCGCCGCGGCCGTCGACCGCGCCGCATCGGTGTCCTCGATGCGTAATAGGAACTTCCCTCCATAGCGCCGCGCGAACGCCCAGTTGAACAGCGCCGTCCGCGCTCCGCCCACGTGCAGCGCGCCCGTCGGCGAAGGTGCGAAGCGCGTCACCACCGCTTTGTCCTGCGATTCACTCATAACCTCGAATTGTAGCGAATCCCCCACCACCCTCTCCCCAGCAAGCGAGCAGCAAGCTGCGAGCCGGCCCGTCCCCGGGCCGGTCATCTCCAACCACCATCACAGCGCCCCGGTCGCCGGAGACGTCCGGGCCGGGGACGGCCCGGCTCGCTGAGGTCGTGCACCCGTGCAGAAACAACCCGCGCCGCCTACAATCGCTTCCCCCCGCTCAACCGCACCACCCACGCAACAGGTAGAAAGTCCGCCGCCATGGCCACGCCCGAGTCCAACGCCCCGCTCGACTTCATCCGCCAGATCGTCGCCGACGACCTGAAGCGCGGCCGCGTCACGCGCGTCGTCACCCGCTTCCCCCCCGAGCCCAACGGCTACCTGCACATCGGCCACGCCAAGGCGATGCTGCTCAGCTACAACATCGCGCGCGAGAATGGTGGCGAGTTCCACCTGCGCTTCGACGACACCAACCCCGTCAAGGAAGAGCAGCACTACATCGACGCGATCAAGGCCGACGCCCGCTGGCTCGGCATCGACTGGGGCGAACATGAGTACTACGCCAGCGACTATTTCGATCAGCTTTACGAATGGGCCGAGCTGCTCGTCCAGGCCGGCAAGGCTTACGTCGACGATCAATCCGCCGACGAGGTGCGCGCGTCGCGCGGCACGCTCACCGCCCCCGGAAGCGAAAGCCCCTGTCGCCACCGTCCCGTCGATGAAAGCCTCGACCTGTTGCGGCGCATGAAGGCCGGCGAGTTTCCCGATGGCTCGAAGGTGTTGCGCGCCAGGATCGACATGGCCTCGCCCAACCTCAACCTGCGCGACCCGGTCATGTACCGCATCCTCCACGCGCCCCACCACCGCACCGGCGACAAGTGGTGCATCTATCCGATGTACGACTGGGCGCACGGCCAGAGCGACTGGATCGAAGGCATCACCCACTCGCTATGCTCGCTCGAATTCGAGGATCATCGCCCGCTCTACGACTGGTTCCTCGATCAGCTCATCGAAGCCGGCGCGAAATCACCGGCCGGCGACGCTTCGGGGGGCCGGCCTGAGCAGACCGAGTTCGCGCGCTTCAACCTCACGCGCACCGTCATGTCCAAGCGCAAGCTCCTTCAGCTCTTGCGGGACAACATCCTCGACGGCTGGGACGACCCGCGCATGCCCACCCTCGCCGCCATGCGCCGCCGCGGCTATCCGGCCGAAGCGATCCGCCAGTTCTGCGAAGAGATTGGCATCTCCAAACGCCCGCAGACGATCGAGCTGGCGCGCCTCGAGCACGACGTGCGCGACGTGCTCAACAAGAAGGCCAACCGCGTCATGGCCGTGCTCGATCCGTTGAAGGTGACGATCACCAACTACCAGGGTGACGAGGAATACCTCGACGCGGTGAACAATCCCGAGGACGAGTCGGCCGGCACGCGCCAGGTGCCCTTCTCCGCCACGCTCTACATCGAGCGCGGCGACTTCATG
>JBMCXL010000036.1:0-13491 GCA_048621015.1 Phycisphaeraceae bacterium | reverse complement strand
TCCACGATGCTGTCCGGCGTCACCTGCCTGCCATGAAGGTTCGACGTGACCACTTCGGTTTGGGGACCGGTGTTGTCCTTGAGAATGTTGTACATGTAGCCGTCGGCGAGGACGTTGCTGATCGTGAACAAGCCGCCGCCTTCGCCGGTTTCGGTGATCTGGATCGCGGTGTTGTAGTACTGCTTCTCGGCTTCGGCGTCGGCGTGCACGTGCAACCCGTCGATCTGCAGGCCCGCGATGCTCTTGGCGTCGCCGATGACCAGACCGGGTCCGCCGCCGCCGACGGGAACGAGCGTCGTGTTGCGGATCGTGATCGGCCCTTGATGCTCCATGTCCACGATAGACAGTGGGTGGCCCCGGTTGATGGCGATGCAGTTCTCCACGGTGATGGATTTCCAGTCGCCGTGCGTGCGCAGGCCGTAGTCATTCCACAACTCGCCCGTGCGGTTGCCGACGAGGCGCACGTCCTTGAAGAGCATGTGCCCGCCGTCGATCGCGCGGCCGTGCCAGAACTGGTCGCCGTAGCCTGCGTTGTGCACGTCCATCCGCCACTCGATCACCGCGTCCTCATGCACCGGATTGATGCTGCGCGACACGCCGTAGTCGCAGTTCCAGTAGACGCCGTCGATCAGCGCGTACTCGTGCACCATCGCATTCATGCCGTACATCGTGCCGGCCTTGCCGCGGTCGCGCCACACGGGGCCGACGGTGTACTCCGGGTTGGCGTTCTGGCACAGGTGCGCGCGGAACACGCAATCCTGATCGATCGTCAGGCGGTCCACGAGGCCGAAGTCGAACGCGCGCGAGCGTGCGCCGGGGCGGTGACGGATGCCGCCGTCCTTCTTGAAGTCGATCGTCACGTTCTCAAAGAGGATTTCCTTCTGATGGTAATCCGCCGGGTGATCGCCGCGGACGATCCAGTCCCAGCGCTGTCCGCTCGCTCGCGCCATGAGGAACGCCACGCTGCCTGTCTCCTGATCCTCGCGCGCCCCGAAATCAAAGTGGTGAATCGACAGGTTGCGCAGGATCACGCGCCCTTCGGCGCCGACGTGCAGCACCGTCGCGCCGGTGGTCGCCGCCGACTCTTTCCCGGGTGTGATGCCGGGATGAAACGCCCGGTCATAGGTGAAGTCGCTGAGGATCAGATCGCCGGCGAACGCCTCGTCATGCTGCACCAGCGCCACACCCTCGTCCGGCCCAAGCGCTGCACTTGGACGCAGCGTCGAAACATCCTCGCCCTGTCCCTTGACGATCACGGTGGCGCGGCGCGTGATCGGCGCATCGTGCTCGGTCACGCCCGCCGGCAACATCGCGCACACCGGCCCTTCCACCTCCGCGATCGCCTCGTTCAATGTCTGGCCCGGCTGCACGTGCACCACGGTCGGCTCCGCGGCCTGCGCCTGCAGCGCACCGTGCGCAAGCGCCACCATCCACGCGACGACAGTGACAACCACGCGGGTCCAGTTCCGGCAGTCAGCGGCAAGTTGCATAAACATTTCTCCCTGCAAATGTTTCAAAAACAGCTTCACCGCCAGACTACCGTCAACACGGCACGCGGGCAATAACAAAACAGCAAGGGCGCATGCCGTGCCGTTCGGCCATGGCGCGCGCTTGCGCCTCGTTGGATGCATGAAGCGATTCGTTAACGGCTGACGTGCGCTTCGTCGCGGCGCAGGTTGCCCAGGTCCACGACAATGCCGCCCGGCTGATAATAGTCCACGTTCAGCGTGTCCCGGTCCACGAACGTGAGCACCACCGCGTGCACAGCGAACCGCTCGGCAAATGCCAGATCGCCCGGCCCCGGCCCCGCGTAGGCGCCGTTGTCGTGCTGCTGCGCGTGGAAGTGATAGTGCGCCAGCGCGGTGTGCAACCGCTTGATCAACTGCTGCGAGGCGACGAACCGGCGATCGTGCAGCCGCAGCGCCGGCGCGAATGGTTTCACATCACCGGTCAACGTGAACGCGCCGCCGTGCTCGCTGCGCGTGTCCGTGCGGTCATGCTCCGCCTGATCGAACAGTGCCGCGCGCACCGCGCCCGTTTCCAGCACATCCAGCAGCGCCTGGATCGCGAGCTGGTCGCCCCACGGCAATGCTTCGCGGTGCTGACCGAAGGATTCGTGCCAGTCTTCCGGCACGCCTTCAATGCGCGTGACGCGGGCGCGCGAAGCGAGACGCGAGCGCAGCGCCCGCACGTCGTCGTCCGTTTCTGTGTGCGCCAGCAGCGGCAGATGCCGCAACGCGAGGCCGCGGCGCTGCGCGGGTGACAAATCTTCAACGCGCTCGGCCGCGCGCGACCAGAGGTTTCCATCGTCGGCGCGGCGCAGGCGCGCCAACCAGAGCAGTTGCTCGCGCCCGCGCGGCAGCACATCCAGCAGCGCGGCCGCGGCCTGAAGGTCGGCCACCACCGGCGTCGCCGGCGGCGCCGCATCAAGACGGGCGCGCAGCGCAGGCTCCTCCAGCAGCCGTGCCAGCACCGTCCACGCCGCCACCTGGTGCGCGGCCGTGTCCGCCTCCGCCTGTGCCATGAACGCCTCGTAGATCACCGCCTCCACCGGCCGATCGGGATGCAACGCGGCGATCAGCTTGTGCTCCGGCCGCTGGTGATCCGCGTAACGGATGGACGGCCGGGCGTAGCTGCGCACGGCGGTGCGCGTGAACTCGCGCAAGTCATGCGCGGCCGCCTGCTCGAAGATGTATTCCAGCGCGGGCCACGCCTGCACCTGCGCGATGCGCCGGTCCGCGCTGCGCTGGAACGCGGCGGGATCGTGCTCGATCAAGCGGTCGATCGCGTAGCGCCGCAGCTCGATGGGGTGATGGTCGGACCAGGCGAGTTGGTTGAGCGCTTCGCGGTAGCGCGCGGGTGATTCGGCCTGGGAAACGGAGCCGAGTTGCTGCGCGGCGGTCAGGCGGTAGGTGACGCCGCGCTCGCGGTCGAGCATGATGGGAATGGGATCGTCGAGGCGGTCGGGGTGGCAGGCGGCGGGCGCGACGAGCAGCGCGCTGAGCACCGCGAGAAGCATGGGCGTGGCGTGGGAACGGAAACGCGCCATGGGCGGGTTCGCGTGATCCGGACCTTCGCTTCGCTCAGGACCGGCTTGTGAGATCGAACGGTGTCGTTCAGCCGCCGATGCCGCTCCAGTACATGAGGCGCGGCGCGGCGCCTTCGAGCACCCAGTTGCGCACGCGCTCGGCGGAGAGATCCAGGTCGGCGGCGCGCGGCGGGTCGGCGTGGAGCAGCGCGGCCAAACTGAAACCGCGCGCCGGCTGAATCTGCGTCACGCGCGGGTCCTGCAGGCCGGCGGCGGTGGCGGCGGCGTCGATCGCGTCGGACAGGTAACCGATCCGGTCGATCAGCTTTTTCTGCTTCGCCTGGTCGGAGGTGAGCGCTTCGCCGTCGGCGACTTCAATGACGGCTTCACGGGTGGTAAGCACGCTCTGGCGACCTTCATAGACCACGTCGACGAAGCGCTCGTAAGCCGAGTCGAGGATTTGGCGCACCTTTTCGCGGTCGACTTCGTCCCAGGGGCGGGCGATGTTGTTGGCGATGTCTTTCTTGGGCGAGCGGGTGGATTCGATGATCTCGGGCGTGACGCCGATCTTGTCGAGCATGTTGTGGATGGTGAACGCGGGCGCCATGACGCCGATGCTGCCGGTGATGCTGGTGCGCTCGGCGATGATGGTGTCGGCGACCATGGCGATGTAGTAGCCACCGCTGGCGGCGACGGAGCCGAAGCTGGCGATGACCGGCACGTCGCGGCCGTGCTCCTGCTCCATCTCGGTGCGGTAGGTGCGCAGCGCTTCGTAGATGCGATCGGAGGGACCGACGCCGCCGCCGCCGGAGTTGACGCGCAGGATAATGGCGGCGGGCGGGTTGTCGCGCAGTTGCTTGAGCGCCTCGCGGACGAAGCGCTGGGTGTCGTCGCCGATCATGCCGTCGATGGGGATGATGACGATGCGCTGTTCGCTGGTGCCGGCCTGGTAGACGGACTCGCGCGGGCCGCTGGTGAGCTGGTAGACCATCGAGCCGAGGTAGAAGTTGGTCAGCAGCGAGATCAGCAGGATGGTGAACAGCAGCGAGGTCAGCGCGCGGCGGATGTAGCTGCCGCCCTTGGGTTGCTGCGCTGGCGGGGGCGCGTAGGCGTAGGCGGGCGGCGGAGGCGGGGGCGTGGCCGCGCCGGCGGGGTCCACGGGCGGGCGGCCGGAGGGGGTGTTGGCGGGGTCGGGGGTGTCGGCCATGACAGCGGCTCCTGGGCTGCGAATCGCGCGGCCGGCCGAGATCGCCGGGCAGCGCCGAACAGGAATAAGTTAGCACGGTTACGGGAGATGGCAAAGCGGCGGGCGGGTGTGGAGGGCTTGAGCGGCCTGTGTTTCAGGCGGTCGGGGCGATCCCGCGGAAGGCTCGTGGACTCGCCATCCGCGGGCTTTGGGAAGTGAAGGTGGCGGGTATGGGATGGGTGTTTCGTGTTGGGATGGTTGGGCGCGTTCGCGGCGGGCCGTATGATGCGTGCCCGCCGCGGAGGGGGATTCCTCGCCAACCACTGGAGCACGCCCCGTGAAACTCGGCATTGCGATTTCCACTGTCATTCTCGTCGCCTTCGTCGGCGTGCTGGTCGCGCTGAATGTAGGGGCTGCACCGTCGGAACCAACCGACGCCACGTCGCCCGAGCATCTGCGGCGCGTCGCGCTGCCGGGCGATCTTCCGGCGGTGCATGAAAGCATCGACGGTCAGAACGGCGGCGGGGATGCCGAGCCGACCTATCGCGCGGCGATCCGGCATTGGCGGGCGAACGAGTCGGCGCTGTCCCGGCAAGCGTCGGAGCGGCCGGAGGCGGCGGTGCGCGAGTTGCGCGAGCGGATGGTCGAGGCGATGGGCGCGGGGCATGTGAGCGAAGGGTTTCTGGATCAATACCTGCCGCTGGCGCCGGCGGCGGGGCCGCGGTTCGATGCGGCGCTGGAGTGGATTCAGCGCATCATGCTGGACGAGGCGGAGCGCCTGGTGGAGGAGGCGAACGGCGCGGCGGCGGGGCGCGAGGCGGCGCTGGCGGTGTGGGTGATGGGCCGGCGCGCATTCGAGCATAACGAACGGTTGTTCAACCGCCGGCAAGGGCTGGCGATGATGCGCGCGGCGGGCGCAGTGCTGGGCGCGCACGGCGCGGCGATGGACATCGATACGGCGGCGCTGAGCGCGTGGGCGGCGGCGCTGGAGCAGGTGCAGTCGGCGTGGCGGCCGAAGCTGGAGGTGCTGCTGAGCATCGATCCGCACGCGGCCGACCTGATCCGCATCGCCGAGCAGGACGAGGATCGCACGTTCCGCATCGAGGCGACGCTGCGATTAGGAATTGCCAAGTACACCGCGGACACGGAAGCGGACCGCGAAGCGGCGCAGGGCGCGATCGATGCGCTGATGGCGTCGGATGATGCGAAGATCGCGGAGGCGGCGCGGGCGGCGGATGCGCTGACGCGGCAGGAGCTGCGGCGGATTCGGTGAAGATGGTTGTTCGATCGCCGCTTGCGGTTTGGCGAGACCAGCCGGTGTTCAGGCGCGGCGCGAAGCCGCGAGCGGCGGGGAGCGCGCAAGAAAAACGCCCGCGATCGTTTTCGCGATCGCGGGCGTTGGTCTATCTACACTGGCGGCACCGTTGAGCTCTGTGGTCGCGACCGGCGCGGCGCCAGACTGTGCAGGCTTCGCAAGCGATTACTGGTTGTCCTTCACTTCGTACTCGGCGTCGATCACGTCTTCATCGCCGCCCGACTTGCCACCTTGCTGCTGCTCGCCGCCGGGCTGTTGCTGCTGGTCAGCGCCGGCGCCGGTCTGCGCGTAGACGGCCTTGCCGAGCTCCTGGGCCTGGTTGTTCAGCTCGTCGAGGGCACGCTTGATCGCGTCGGCGTCGTCGCCCTTGACCTTGTCCTCGACGTTGCTGAGGGCGCTTTCGATGTTGCCGCGAATCTCGGAGGAGACCTTGTCGCCGTGCTCTTCAAGCTGCTGGCGGATCTGGTACACGGTGTTCTCCGCCTGGTTGCGGGCATCGACCAGCTCGCGCTGCTTCTTGTCCTCCTCGGCGTGGGCCTCGGCGTCCTGCTTCATCTTCTCGATCTCTTCCTCGGACAGGCCGGTCGAGCCCTTGATCTCGATGGACTGCTCCTTGGCGGTCTGCTTGTCCTTGGCCGAGACGTTGAGGATGCCGTTGGCGTCGATCTTGAAGGTCACCTCGATCTGCGGCGTGCCGCGCGGCGCGGGCGGGATGCCGGAGAGGTTGAACTGGCCGAGCGTGCGGTTGTCCTTGGCCATCTCGCGCTCGCCCTGGAGCACGTGGATGGTGACCTCGCTCTGGTTGTCGGCCGCGGTCGAGAAGACTTCGCTCTTCTCGGTCGGGATCGTGGTGTTGCGCTCGATGAGCTTGGTCATCACGCCGCCGAGCGTTTCGATGCCCAGTGACAGCGGAGTGACGTCCAGCAGCAGCACGTCGCTGGTGCCGCCTTCGAGGACGCTGCCCTGGATCGCGGCGCCCAGCGCCACGACCTCGTCGGGGTTGATGCTCTTGTTCGGCTCCTTGCCGAAGATCTCCTTGACCATCTGCTGGACCTTGGGCATGCGCGTCGAGCCGCCCACGAGCACGACCTCGTCGATGTCGCCTGCCTTGAGCCCGGCGTCCTGCATCGCCTTGTCCACCGGCCCGCGAATGCGGCTGAACAGATCGTCGGCGACCTGCTCGAACTTGGCGCGCGTCACCGAGATCTGAAGGTGCTTCGGCCCTTCCTGCGTCGCGGTGATGAACGGCAGGTTGACGGTCGTCTCCTGCGCGGTGGAAAGCTCCATCTTCGCCTTCTCGGCGGCTTCCTTCAGACGCTGAAGCGCCATCGAATCCTTGCGCAGGTCGATGCCTTCCTGCTTCTTGAACTCGTCGGCAAGATAGTCGATCAGACGCTGGTCCCAGTCGTCGCCGCCGAGGTGGCCGTCGCCGTTGCTGGACAGCACTTCGAACACGCCATCGCCGATGTCGAGGATGGAGATGTCGAACGTGCCGCCGCCGAGGTCGAACACGGCGATCTTCTCGTTCTTCTTCTTGTCCAGGCCGTAAGCGAGCGACGCGGCGGTCGGCTCGTTGATGATGCGCTCGACCTTCAGTCCCGCGATCTCGCCGGCTTCCTTGGTCGCCTGGCGCTGCGAGTCGTTGAAGTACGCGGGCACGGTGATGACCGCCTTATCGACGGTCTCACCCAGATAATCCTCGGCGGTCTTTTTCAGGTCGCCCAGGATCATCGCGCTGATTTCCTGCGGCGTGTAGTCCTTGTCGCGCACGCGCACCTTCACGGGCTCGTCGGCCTCACCGACGATCTCGTACGGCACGCCCTTCTCCTCCTCCTTCACTTCCTTGTGGCGCCGGCCCATGAAGCGCTTGATGGAGTAGACGGTGTTCTTGGGGTTGGTGATCTGCTGGTGCTTCGCGGGCTGACCGACGAGCCGTTCACCCTTGTCGGTGAACGCCACGATCGACGGCGTGACGCGGTTGCCGGATGCGTTGATCAGCACCTTCGGCTGATCCGCCTCCATCACCGCGACCACCGAGTTGGTCGTGCCCAGGTCGATGCCGATGGTCTTAGCCATAGCTGTTACCTCATCTGCTCGGAATGCTTTTTCGTTCTCGTTCTGTCTCGCTCTGCCCGTCTCGCGGCTCGCACGCGCGGACGATGAGCCTTCGACCCACTCGATGCAAAGCCGGTGCCAGAGATCGCCCCACAGCCCGGCCGTCTCCGGCGACCGTGCCCTGCCATGAACGAGCGCCGGCCGATCCGGGCTGCCAATTTGGCAAGCCCCCCGCGAGCCGGCCCGTCCTCGGGCCGGTCGGCTCGAACACCTGTCGCGGCACCGTCCCGGTCGCTGGAGACGTCCGGCCCGGGGACGGACCGGCTCGCTTCGCCCGCTAAGCCCACCCGGGATGGGCCTTTATGAGCGCTGCCCCCAGTGGTAGCATGTGCCTCGCCACCACCCACCCCCACGCCCCTTCCGGAGTCCGCCCGTGACGCCCTCCCCGACCGACACGGCCGCCAGCAGCGCCATCATCGATCGCCACGACCGCTTCATGTCGATCAACTACGGCCGCCTGCCCATCGCCATGGTGCGCGGCCAGGGCTCGACCCTCGAAGACGCCGACGGCACCCGCTACACCGACCTGTTCGCCGGCTTCGGCGCGGGCCTGCTCGGCCACTGCCACCCGGACCTGGTCGCCGCCGTCACCGAGCAGGCCAATACGCTCTGGCACGTCGGCAACCTGCTGCACACCGAGCCGCAGACGCGCCTCGCCGAGGCGATCGCCACCCATGGCTTCGGCGGAAAATCGTTCTTCTGCCACAGCGGCGCCGACGCCAACGAAGCGGCGATCAAGCTCGCGCGGTTGCACGGCCGCGCCCGGCCCGGCAGGAACGGCCCGCGCTACAAGGTCATCTCCGCCAAGCAGAGCTTCCACGGCCGCAGCTTCGCGACCATGGCCGCGACCGGGCAACCCAAGGTTTCCGAGCCGTTCCATCCCCTGGCGCCGGGGTTTGTGCACGTCGAGTTCAACGACCTGAACGAGATCGAAGCCGCGATCGACGATGAAACCGCGGCGGTGCTGCTGGAGCCGATCCAGGGCGAAGGCGGCGTGCGCGTGCCGACGGACGATTACCTGCCGCGCCTGCGCGAGCTGTGCGATGCGCACGAGCTGCTGCTGATGATGGACGAGGTGTGGACCGGCTGCGGGCGCACGGGGCGCTACTTCGCGCACCAGCACTGGAACATCGAGCCGGACGTGATGACGCTGGCCAAGGGCGTCGGCGGCGGTCTGCCCGTGGGCGTGTGCTGCGCGAAACCGGAAGTGGCGGAGCTGTTCGACTGGCGCAAGTACGGCGCGGCGGTGCACGCGACGACGCTCGGCGGCAACTGCCTGTCGATGGCGGTGGCGGCGAAGCTGTTCGAGGTGATCGAGCGCGACGGGCTGGTGCAACGGGCCGCGCAGCTCGGCGAGCACGTGATACAGCGCCTGTGCGCCTTGGCACAGGACTGCCCGGCGGTGACGAACGTGCGCGGCAAGGGCCTGTTCATCGGCGCGCAGCTCGACGCCGAGGCGAAGGGCGCATCGTTCGAGAAAGCGAGCGAGGTCATGGAGCGCTGCCTGAAGCGCGGCGTGCTGGTCAACATCGCCCAAGGCACCGTGCTGCGCGTCGCGCCGGCATTGACGATCGAGCAGGACGACCTGGACCGGGCGCTGGACGTGGTCGAGGAGGCGATCCGCGGATGAGCCGACGGCGCGCGTTTTACCGCTGTTGCCTTGCGCTGCTGTGGCTGCCGGCCGCGGCGGCGGCGCCCGCGTGCCAGAGCCCGGGCGCGGAGGTCGCGTCATCCGATCTGCCGAAGGTCAGCGACGTGAGCTCGCGCATCACCTCGCCGCGGCCGTCGGGAGCGGCGCGGTTGGCGCGCGGGCCGCGCGTTCACCTGGCGGTGCGCGAGATTGAAATGCCCCTGGAGATGTCGCTGGAGCCGGTGTGGGAAGGGATCGATGAGTCGGTGCTGTCGCCGCGTCTGCGCGCTGCCTGGCGGGCGAACGGATTGCGCATCGGCGTCGTGCGGCGCGATGCGCTGGTGGAGCTGTTCGAAGAAGTGCCGCCGCCGCTGACCTCCCGGAGCGAGCGCGTCATCACCGATGGCTATCCCACGCCGCTGCGCGAATCGGCGCGCCTCAAGGAGCCGGTGACGGTGCACCTGGGCGCGCAGCCGGATGAGGAGCGTGAGGATTACGCCGAACGCGGGCGCTTGCGCCTGCTGGGACGCGCCGGCATCACGCAAAGAGGCGAGGCGCGGCTCACGCTCGCGCCGCAGAACCATCGGCTGCGCATCGCGCTGGAGCCGCGCGACCCGCGCGAGGATGTGTTCGACGGCCGCATCTACAGCGAGATCGGCGCCGGCGTCACGCTCGCGCCCAGTGACGTGCTCGTGATCGGTCTCGATCGTCCGTCAGAGAAAGAGGAAGACGAAGAGGAAGATGATGAGGCGGACGACGACGATGATACGCAGGGCGCGGCCGATCCCGACGAGACCGCGGAGGCGGCGCCGCGCGAGCGCGACACGATCAGCGTGAATGCGTGGCGTCGGCAACAGCGCGAGTCCGAGGCCGCGATGGACGCGTTGCCGCGCCATCTCGGCCGGGTGCTGATGACCCTGCACCGCCGCCGTCGACCGAGACAGGTGCTCCTGCTCATCTCCGCGCAGCCGTCCCACACCGCGCAATCACGCCGCGATTGAGGCCGGCCCATCACGCCGGACCGAAGCGACCAACGGGAGCGCAGGTCCGGATCACCTCGGCGTGACGATCAATCGCCCTTGCCACCCTGACCGCCGCCGCCCTTGCCGCGTCCACGGCCGCCGCGCCCGCGTCCACGGCCGCGCCGTCGTCGGCGACGATTGCCGCCCCCGGTCTTGCCACCGTCCTGCGCCCTCTCGCCATCGCGCGGCGCATCGGTCGGCGGCGTTTCGGATTCATCGGAAGCCTCGGGCATCGGCGCGTCAGTCGGCGTATCGGTCGGCGTGTCAGGCACGTGCGCCGAGGACTCGCCCTCGCGCGACTCGACCTCGTCCTCGGTCAACGGCTGGCCGGGCTGGGGACGGCGCGGCGCGCTGCGGCGCTTGTTGCGTCGGCCTTCGCCGGATGCGCTCTCACTGCCGCCGCGATAGCCGCGACTCTCGCCGCCCGTTTCGGTCTCCACCTGCCTGGCGTTCTGCCGGTACGCCTTGGCCTCGTCCTTGTCCAGCACGCGGATGTCCTCGAGCGGGTACGCCTGCGCCTTCGACTCACCGACCTGCACGAGCACGAGCTGGGTGAGAATCTGCGTGTCGTACACTTCGCCGATGCCGTCCTCGGTTTCGACCAGCGTCTTGCGGTGCGGCAACCGCTTGCGCAGGTCTTCGTAGGTCTCGTCCTCGTAGCGCAGGCAGCACATCAGGCGCCCGCACCGGCCGGAGATTTTCAGCGGATCGAGCGTGGCCTTCTGCACCTTCGCCGAGCGCATCGACACGGGCTTGAGCACCTTGAGAAACTGCTTGCAGCAGCAGTGCTGGCCGCACTTTTCATAGTCGGCGACGAGGCGCGCCTCCTCGCGGGCGTTGACCTGGCGCATCTCCACGCGCGTCTGGCACACCCCGGCGAGCCGGCGCACCAGCTCGCGAAAATCGACGCGCTGCTCCGACGCGTAATGGAAGAGCACGCGCTCGCCGCCGAGCAGCAGCTCCACCTCGACGAGGCGCATGGGCAGGTCCAGCTCGCGGATCAGCGCCTTGGCCTGCCGGATCAGCTCGGGCTTCTGCGCATCGAGCCGGGCCTGCTCGTTCATGTCCTCGGGCGTGGCGACGCGCAGCACCTTGCCCTGGTTGGTGAACGGAAAATCCTTCCCGCCGGAGTTCTCGATGTACTGGAGCATCTCCTTGCGCGTGACGCTCTTGGCGCAGCCGGCGTTGGGGCAGGTGGAAGTGAGCATCTCGCCGAGCTCGATGCCGCGCTGCGTGCGGATCACCATCTTCGACCCGCAGCCGGGCTTGGCCTCGCCGTCGTACGGAAGCTCGGCGATCATGCGCTGGTAACCGTAGCGCACGACCAGCGACTTGGGCGGCTCGAGCTTCTCGTAGCGCTTGCGATCTTCCTCCTCCTCCAGCATCACCGGCAGGGGTGTGATCGATCCGGACATGAGATGAAAACTCCGTGCGAAATAGCGAAACACGAAACGCGCGCCGCGCGCGGGCGCGACCACTCGGCAACGGCGGCGCGGTGTGCGAATCGCAATGTCATCGGGCATGGAACATTGAAAGCCCGCCACCGGCCCGATCGCGGCGACAGGGTCCAAACGCACGGAGTGTCGCACGATGATAAGCGGGGAATTGCCGATTGCCAATTGCCGATTGACTCCGACGCCGGCTGTGCCGGCGCGGATTCCCTCTCCCCCCGGGAGAGGGAAAGGGATAGGGGGTCGCCAGCGACCACTGACTGCCGCCTCGCGCAATAGACCACCGGTCGCTGGCGATCCCCTCACCCGCCTCGTTCACCCTTTCATGCGAATGTTGCGCTACCTCCTCGGCACCCTCTCCCGGCGGGAGAGGGTTCGGCATCAATCAGCCATTGGCAATCGGCAATCGGCAATCCGATAATGCCGGCATGAGCGGACCCGACGCCGGACCGGTGGACCTGGTCATTCCCGCGCGCAACGAGCAGGCGAACATCCCCGCCCTGCTGGCTGCGTTGCCGCCGGCCGGTTTGCGGCATGTGGTGGTGGCGGACAACGGCTCGACGGACCGCACCGCGGATCTCGCCCGCGCCGGCGGCGCCGTGGTGGTGCATGAGCCGCAGCACGGTTACGGGGCGGCGTGCCTCGCGGCGCTGCGCTGGATCGCCGAGCAGGACGCGCCGCCGATCGCTGTGGCGTTTCTCGATGCCGATCTCTCGGACGATCCCGCCACGCTGCCGCGCCTGTGGCAACCGGTGCTCGCCGACGAGGCCGACCTGGTGCTGAGCGATCGCACGGGTCATGCCGAGCGCGGCGCGCTGGAGCCGCACCAGCGCTTCGGCACACGGTTGGCGTGCACCCTGCTGCGCTGGACGACGGGGCGGCGCTATCGCGATCTCGGGCCGATGCGCGTCGTGCGCTGGACAAGCCTGCAACGACTGGCGATGGCCGACCGCACGTGGGGCTGGACCGTGGAAATGCAGTTCAAGGCAGCGCGGCAGGGACTGCGCATTCGCGAAGTGGAGGTGGATTACCGCCGCCGACGTGCCGGCACCAGCAAAATCTCCGGCTCGCTGGTCGGCTCAGCCAAGGCAGGCTGGAAAATCCTGGCGACGATCATCGCGCTGCGTCTGCAGCGCACCTGACCACATGAAAGACGTGCCGGCCTCGGGTCACGACGCGCTCGACTCGTCGGCCGATTCCTTCAGCAACTCGACCGACTGGCGGCCGGCGAACCCGGCGTCGAGCTCGTGCCAGTGGCTGACCGTCGTTTCGCCCTGGTGCCAGCACAGCAGCACCTCGCGGCCCTCGAAGACCGCGGGGAAATCGATCAGCCCCTTCTCGAAATCCTTCAACTCGACACCGGCGCCCTGCAGCTCGTCCACGAGGCTGCTGAGCCGGTCCATCCGGCCCTGGTACTCGCGCTCGGCGTCGGCGCTGCGCGCGTTCGCCTCATCGTCGGCCTCGAGCTGGTGGCGCAACTCGGCCACCTCGCCGTACGTCGCGATCACGTCGGCCACGATCCGCGACACGTACGGCAGCGCCCGATTGGCCTCGTCCACCGTGAAATACTTCTTCCCCGGCTGCGGCGACGGACCGGCTTTGATGGCGGATGCGTGGTCGTTGGTCATTTGAGCAAACCTCTTTTTCGACTCTCACCTAATTATGAACAGCCCATGCGGCGAGTCAAACGGCTCAACGGGCACCGACGCGCAACTCGGCCTTGCCCCGGGGCGCCGCCCCGACC
>JBMCXL010000035.1:0-13887 GCA_048621015.1 Phycisphaeraceae bacterium | reverse complement strand
CTTCTGAACTTCAGGCCTTCACCCCCACCCAACCTCCCCCTCAAGGGGGAGGGGTTGAGGTCGGCAATCGGCAATTGGCAATCGACAATCGGCAATGACTTCTCCCGGGATCTCGCTATGGCCAAAGATACGCCCACAACACAGAACACCCAGGCGCAGCGCCGGCTCAAGTACGGCCTGAACGTCGCCGTCGCGCTCGTCGCCGCCATCGTCCTGGCCGTGTTCGTCAACTGGATCTCCTACCGCCACTTCTACCAGCGCCTCGACCTCACCGCAGGCCAGCGCTACAGCCTCTCGCGCCAGACCACACAACTGCTCAACGACCTCGAAGGCGATCACGAGGTCATCGCCCTGTTCCGCGTGCACACCGAGCGGCGCCAGCGCGTGCTTAGCCTGCTGCGCGAGTACGAGCGCTACAGCGACGCGCTCACCGTCACGCACATCGACCCCAACCGCGACATCGCCCGGCGCGACCGCTTCTACGAGCGGTTGCTCGAACGTCACGCCGGCGACCTCGATCCTGTCAAGCAGGCCGTCGAGCAGAGCCTGGGCGAGATCGTCAAACTTTACGACGACCTGGCGGCCATGGAGACGTCGCTCCAGCAGATCGCCGGCGATCCGGAGCTTGAGAACGAGCAGCTCACCCGGCAGTTGCGCCAGCTCATCGTCTGGATTGGCCAGTCCGACTCGGGCGCCCTGCGCAGCTCGATCGAGGAAGCGCTCGATTCGCCCCTGCCCGCGTACGACGAGGCGCTGACGACGCTTGAACAGCTCCTGGACAACGTCGCGCCCAACCTCCAGACCGCCGGCCAATGGTTCAACAACGCCGCCAACCAGCAGGGTGTGCCCAGCGGCGCCAAGGACACGCTGCTCGGCCTGGCGCGCGACGACATCGAGCCGATGCGTCAGACGGCCGAGCGCCTGGCGCGCGAGCTGGCGGAGGTCAGTGTGCCCGAAGCGTACAGTCGCGTGCGCCGCGACCTGACCACGGGCGAGCCGGTCGTGGTGATCGGCCCGGAGCAGGTGCGCATCCTGCCGGTGAGCGATCTTTACCGCGATGTTGATCCGCGCATGGTGCAGACCGAGGGCGAGCCGGGCACGCAGTTCCTGACCGAGGAGAAGGTCACCGGCGCGCTGATGAGTTTGCGCCTCGAGCAGCCGCCGATGGTCGTGTTCGTGTACACGGGCCAGCAAGCGCCGCTCGGGCCGCGCGGCAGTCACACCGAAGTCGCCGAGCGCTTGCGCAGCGCCAACTTCGAAGTCGAGCAGTGGAACCCGACCGGCGGCGGCGGCCCGATGGGCGGGAGGCAGGGCGGTCCGAGCGAACCGCCCGAGCCGGCGGAGGGGCAGCGCGCGGTGTGGATCGTCATGCACTCGCAGCCGCAGAACCCGATGATGGCCATGGCCGGCGGCCAGAGCGAGCAGCAGATCGTCGAGCACCTGAACCAGAGGCTCGATGCCGGCGACAGCGCGCTGGTCATGCTCGGCCTCGATGTGAGCGGCGGCATGCGAGGCGCCAGCCCGATACAGCAGATGGTCGAGACCTGGGGCATCACGCCGCAGCTCGACCGCCAGATCCTGCGCGAGGTGCAGCGCGGCGACGGGCAGTCGCAGCCCGTGGCGGCGCACGTTGTCACCGACTGGCCGGGCGAGCTTCCGGTGACGCGCGCCCTGGATGGGCTCAGCGCCGTCTTCTTCGAGTCGAGCCCGCTGGCGCTGCGCGATGCGGAGGAGATGGACGTGCAGCACTGGTCGCTGGTGGAGCTGCGCGGCTCGCGCATGTGGGCCGAGCGCGCCACGGCGGGCGGCAACGACAACATCGAGTACGACGAGGCGGATGCGGCCGAGAAGTTCACTGTCGTCGCCGCCGCCGAGAGCAGCGACCGGCGCCTCATCGTCGCCGGCGACCCGCGCTGGGCCAGTGACCGCGTCACGACGATGGGCTACGAGGGCATGCCCGCGAGCTGGACGGGCGCGCAGTTCCCCGGCAACAGCGAGTTGCTGGTCAACAGCGTCTATTGGCTCGCCGGCCTCGACCAGTTGATCGCCGCCAGCCCGCGCACGCAGGACATCCGGCGCATCGAGGCGATGGGCGACACGGCTCTGAACGCTTACCGCTGGTCGCTGCTGGTCGGCATGCCCGTGATCGTCCTCGCCCTCGGCCTGGGCGTCTGGTTCGTCCGACGCCGCGGGTGAAACTGCAAGAGAAGCCACAAAGACGTGGAGAAGTCAGCCACAGATGAACACGGATAAACGCGGATAAACAGAAAATGGGTTCTCGCGAAGCACGCGAAGTGCGCGAAGAAAATAATTCTTGATTGCTTCTCTTCGCGCTCTTCGCGTGCTTCGCCAGACACTCAAAATCATCTGTGTTCATCCGTGTTCATCTGTGGCTAAAAACTTCCCCCGCCGCAACTCCGGATGAGACTGCCATGAATTTCAAGACCACGCTCGTACTGATTCTGCTTGCGGTGGTGGTGGTGGCGTATTTCGTTTTCGTGGAGCGCGGCACGGTCAGCCCGCGCGAGCAGGCGCGCCAGACGCAGGGGCAGGACCAGGCCGAGGGCACCGCGCTGTTCGCCGACGTGGCGCTCGATCCCGAGGCCGTCACGCACGTGCGCATCGAGCGCGAGGATGAAACCGTGGTGCTCGAGCGCGACGGCGAGGACTGGCGACAGGCCGAGCCGGTGCGCTTCCCGTTGCAGGCCGGTTCGATCCGTCAGCTCGTCCGCGCCGCGGCGGAGCTGCGCTACCTCGACCGCTTCGAGGCCGGCGCCGGTGACATGCCCACGCACGAAGATGCCGGCCTCGAACCGGCGCGGGCCACGATCACCCTCACTCACGGCGAAACCAGCACCGTCCTGCGCCTCGGCGAGCGCTCGCTCGGCAACCACGGCTACGTCGCGCTGGCCGACGATGCGCGCATCCACGTCGTCAACGATGCCCTGCACGACCAACTGCTCGACAACACCGTCAACGACTGGCGCCGGCGCACGCTCGACGGTCCTGAGGCGACCGCCACCGACCGCGTCGTGCTCGATCGCCGCGGCGATGCCTCGTTCGAGCTGACGCGTGCGGACGGCCAGTGGTATCTCGACGCCGAGCGCACGCAGCGCGCCGATGAGGATGCGGTGAAGCGCGTGGTGAACGCCGTGAAGGATGCGCGCATCGAGGCGTTCGTGGCGGACAACCCCGAAACGCTCAGCCGCTTCGGCCTCAACGAGCCGCGCGTCACCTGCATCCTGCACACGCCCGCCATCGACGAAGGTGACGACAGCGGAGATGACACCTCGGAAAGCGGTCGCGTCCACACGCTGCGCATCGGCCAGGCAACCGATCTCAGCGAGGAGCAGTTCTTCGCCACCTGGTCGGTCGACGAGGACCGCTCGCCCGTCGTGTTCACGCTGCGCCAGTCCACGATCGAGCCGTTGGAGATCGAGGCCGACGACCTGCGCGATCCGGGCCTGGTCGTGACCGAGTCGCGCGAGATCAAGGCGGTCGAAATCGAGCGGCCCGATCGGCCCGCGCTGCACCTGGTGCGCGACGTCGACGAGGGCTTCATCTTCGGCGATCCGAACCCGGGCCATGCCGTGGACTACGACGCCGCGACGTCGCTGCTCGATGCCCTGGCCGACGCCGAAGCGACCGGCTATCGCCCGGACTTTTCCGCGGAGAACGAGCCGGTCGCGACGGTCCGCATCACGGAGCGCGGCTCCGAGGCGACCGAAACGCTGCGGCTTTTTGCCGGCGACGAGGAGGAAACCTATCTCTCGGTGCGCGAGGACGAGCCCGTGGCGTATCGCGTGTCGGCCGACACGCTCGCCGACCTGTTCAAGCCGCGCCTCGCGTTCCGCAATCGCGACGTACTCGACCTGGACGGCGATGCGATTGCGCAGGTGACGCTCGTGCGCGATGATGGCGAAACGTTCCGGTTCCGGCGCGCTGCACAGGATGAAGGTGACGCGACGTGGACGCTGGCGGATGAGGAGGCGTTTGAGGCGGACGCGTTCGAGGCGCTGCGCAAGTCGCTGGCGCCGCTGCGCGTCGAGCGCTGGATCGTCGATGAAGCGGTCGAGCCGGGGCAGGGATGGATCGCGCTGACGGTGCGGATGCAGGATGGCGGCGAGCATGTGCTGCGTGTCGATGCCGAGACGCGGCGCGCGGTGCTCAACGGTATGGATGCGGGCTTCGTGCTGCCGGGCTCCGTGGTGGATCGGCTGGCTGCCGAGTACCGCCAGCGGACGGTGCTGAACCTGGAGCGCGCGGCCATTGAGACGGTGACGATCGACGAGGCGCTGACGATCTATCGCGATGCGGATGACCGTTACGTGAGCCAGGCGGGCGCGGAGGTCGATCAGAGCCGCGCGGGTCGACTGTTCGATGCGCTGGTGAGGTTGAAGGTCGAGCGCTACGTGTCGGCCGATCGCGATACGCTGCCGGCGGCGACGCGGCGCATCATCGTTCAGATGCGGGACGACACGACGCACGAACTGGAGATTCACACCGGCGACGATGCCCCCGATCCGCGGCTCGCGACGGTGGACGGCCGGCCCATCCGCCTCCGCTCCAGCGACCACGACGCGCTCACCGCCGCGCTGACCGACGATGAGGCGGAAACGGACGGTGACGACGCCGCGGAAGCGGTCGACGCCTACAAGTGACGCGCGATGCACGGGGCGTGCCCCGGCTTTCAGGCCGTGTTTGCATCCGATCGCGGCTACGCTAAGGTAGGTTCGCATGTCCACGCCGCATGCATCTGCCTCACCGTCCCCCGCTTCTCATGCAGTCCGCCCGGTGAACCTGCCCGCGCCGCCGCTGCGCCGCCTTGGCGAGCCGGAGCCGGCGGGCCTGTGGATCACCTCCCTGCCGTGGCCGCGCGCCGCGGCGCCGGCCCGCGTGACGCTCGAAGGCCAGCCGACCTTCGGCCGCGCGATCGGGCGCTGGCCGGGCAGCGCGGACCAGCCGCGCCGACTCCTGCTCGTGGCCGACGGCGGCGACCGCGCGCCGGACGAGCTACGCCTGGCCGACCTCGGTGGCACCGGCCAGCGCAACGGCAATGGCACGGGCGGCGAGTTGCCCGCCGCGGAGTTCGAGCGCTTCGCGCGCAGCGACGATCCGGACTTCACCTGGGAGCGCCATCGCCTGCGCCTGCGCCACGGCGGCCGGTCGGTCGCCCTGGCGATGGGCCTGCGCACCGGCGGGGCCGTGCATTGGTGGGAAGGGTGTCGGCTCGTCGAGCTGGAGCGCACCTCGACCTGCCGCGTCGTTGAGATGGCCGGCGCGATTCCGCTGGTGCCCAACGACCGCGCCACGCTGCAGCGACATCCCAACCTCAGTCATCCGTTCCTGCACAAGCACAACTGGCTATACGGCCGCATCTATGCGCGGCTGCACAGCAACGGCGTGTGCGAGATCTTCGCGCACCACATCAACAGCAAGTATGTCGACGACGGCGCGGACCTCGAAGACGCCGTGCCGGTCATCGGCCTTTACGAGGACGGCGAGATCCACAGCGACGCGCCCGACGGCGCATGGGACGGTCAGCAACGCGCCCTGACCGTCGGCGACGTGCGCTTCGACCTCACCGACGCGGCGCACCTCGCCGCGCCCGACCAGCCGGGCCGATTCGATCGCGAATCGGACGGCTTTCTCGTGTGGCAGCCGTACGAGGGCTGCGAACTGTTCGGCGGCAAATGCCCGCGCGAGCGCCACGGCGATGAGTTCATCTACCGCGCCGCGCAGCGCATCATCCCGCGCGGGATGGCGCGCACCGTGCGCTTCTCACTCAGCCTGTCGGACCGTTCGCCGCGCGTCGCGCGGTATGTCGCGCCGTCGTGGTGGTATGGTCTGTGCGAGGAGTTTCACGGCGAAGCGCTGCTGCCGGTATCGACCGAGGAATGGGAGCAGGCGTTCGCCGATGCGAGGGCGCACCTGTTCCGGACGACGGTGCAGGGCGGCTTCGAGGACGGCAGCGCGGCGCGCGGCGGAATTCCGAAGGAGGAAGGTCGCCCCGAGCCGAGTTGGGAAGGCGAGCTGCCGCACGGTGCTTTCCTGCGCGCGTGGCGCACCGGTGACGCGGAACTGTATGACCTGGCGATGCGCAGCGCGTATTACATTGCCGATGTCTCGGTCGATCACAGCATGAACCTGGTGCGCATGCACGGCTACGAGCCGGTGGCGTTCGCGCTGCCGATGGGGCGCGTGCAGGCGGCGGTGGCGGCCTACCTGGAAACGGGCGATCCCTACCTGCTGGAGACGGCCGAGGCGGTGGTCGAGGCGTCGTACCGCTTGCACAAGAACGCGTGGCCGCGCATGGCCGTGGGGCGCGACGCGATGGCGGGGCGCAGCGCGGTGCTGCTCTATCGCTACTTCGGCAAGGAGCACTTCCGCGAGATCGGGCGCGATTTCGCGATGGCGGTCGTCGAGTCGCAGCGCGACAACGGCAGCTTCGGCGACCAGGGCGGCGGCACGGGGATTCATCTTTATTCCGGTTACGTGACCAAGCCGTGGATGGGGTTGATGGCGACGAACGTGGTGGTTGATTACCTGGAGCTGTTTCCCGATGAGCCGCGCATGCGCGAGACGGTGCGCCGCTTCGCCGACTGGCTGATGGCGGAGCGCGTGGAGCGCGAAGGCGTGTTGGCATGGGCGTACCAGCATGACTACGCCGGCCGGCGCACGTTTCGGCCGCGCGGCGGCGATCCGATCGAGCTGCCGACCGGCGGGCGCTGGCACCACGACACGCTCGCGCGGCTGCTGGGTTATGCGGCGCTGGCGTTCGACGAGCCGAAGTACCTGGACGCGTGGGCGGAGAGCATCTCGGCGGGGCACAAGATGGCGGGCGATCATCCGATCGCGGCGGCGTACCAGTTCGTGCCGTGGGTGCTGGATCGGTTGTGGCGTGCGGTGCCGGGTGATGCGGGGCGGATTCGCGTGAGCCCCTATCATTTCGGTCCGCGGACGCCGCGCGCCGCGACGATCGCGACGCCGGCCGGTCCGGTGCAGGTGGGCTGGAGCGAGGATGGGCAGGTGCGCGTGGGGGAAAACGTGGAGGTGGCGGCGCGCGGCGAGGCGGTGGTGCCGGTGGTCGGAGCGGGGCAGGGGGCGGTCGGGGTGTGAGCGTGTGATGGGCCGGCCGAATCCGGACTTGCGTTCCTGCGGTCGCTACAGTCCGGCGTGGGAGACCGGGGACGATGGGGCGGCGTGAAAAGGTCGATTTTCCGGGTTGGCCCTTGCTGGCGCTAACGGAAAATTAACAATGGTGCGGCTGGAAGGTGGCGGGCTCGCCGGCGCTTCGGGGAAGGGCCGGCGGTTTGGTCGTTGCCTTCCGGGCGGTCTGCTGTGAAAGGAGCCGATGACCCTACTGTTGACGATCGCTGGCGGCGTGGCGCTGATCCTGTTCGCGGCGCGGTTCATGCGCAAGGGCCTGGACCGGCTGTTCGGCCCGCGCCTGGCCGACTGGATGCAGCGGCTGACCGACTCGCGCGGTCGCGCGTTCCTGACCGGCATGGGCGTGGCGATCGCCGCGCCTTCGAGCACGACGGTCTCCGTCCTCGCGGTGCAGTCGATCCAGCACGGGCATCTGAACTGTCGGCGGTCGCTGGCGATCATGCTCGGCGCGAACGTCGGCTTCACGTTGATGGTGCTGCTGATCGCGCTGCGCCTGGAAGGGTATGCGCCGTGGCTGATCCTCGGCGGCGTGTTGCTGTATCAATTCACGCGCCGCGAAGCGCTGCGCGGCGCGGGGCAGGTGGTGCTGAGCCTGGGGCTGATCTTCGTGGCGATCGGCATCATCAAGACAGCGGGTTCGAGCTTCGAGCCGGACGGTGGGTTCATTCAACTGCTGGAGCTGGCGCAGGATTATCCGGTGTGGGTCGCGGTGATCGCCGCGGCGCTGACGGTGGGCCTGCAATCGAGCACGGCGGCGATCGCGCTGGTGATCGGCTTGGCGGCGGGGGAGGTGGTGCAGTTGCCGTTGACGCTGGCGGTGGTGGTGGGGGCGAACGTGGGGATCGCGGTGAGCACGCTGCTGGTGGGCTGGCCGCTGGTCGAGGCGCGGCGGATGGCGATGGGGAACCTGCTGGCAAAGGCGGCGCTGGCGGTGGCGGTGCTGGCGACGCTGCCGGTGCTGGTGGAACTGGTGGCGCGGGTGCCGGGCGGGCTGGACAAGCAGATCGCGTTGTCGCACACGGCGTTCAACGTGGTGTTGGCGGCGCTGGCGCTGCCGCTTTTGGGGCCGCTCGAGCGCGTGGTATCCTTGATGGCGCCCGAGCCGCCGGAGTCGCAGCAGAAGGCGTTCGGGCCGCGCTACATTCGGCAGGGGCCGATCGAAGGGTTCTCGCTGGCGTCGGGCCAGTCGATGCGCGAGATCCTGCGCGTGTCGGAGATCGTGCGCGAGATGCTGCACGAGTTCTGGCAGGCGCTGGTGCATCGCGACGAGGAACTGGCGCGGCGCGTGCAGGAGCGCGACGACCAGGTGGACCTGCTCGACACCGAGATCAAGAAGTTTGTCACCCAACTCGCCAAGCGCGAAGGTGACCAGGACGAGAAGGGCGAGCTCAACCGGCAGCTGCGCTATCTCAACGAGCTGGAAACGATCGGCGACGTGATCGACAAGAACCTCTGCGAGCTGGCGGTCAAGCGGGCGCACCAGCGCGTGGAGTTCTCCGATGAAGGTTGGCAGGAGTTGAGCGATCTTTATGAGAAGGTTACCGAAAACCTGCTCATTGCCGAGACCGCCTTCACCACGCGCGACCAGGCGCTGGCGCGCAAGCTGCTGCGTCACAAGGAACGGCTCGGTGAGTACGAGCGCATCCTCCGCGATCGCCACTTCCAGCGGCTGACCGCCGGCATCGAGCGAACGCAGCGCTCCAGCGCCGTGCACCTGGACCTGCTCACGCACCTGAAGCGCATCAACAACTACGTCAGCCACGTCGCGTACGCGATCCTCGACGACAAACAGGTGGGCCAGCGCGAGTCGGCGTGAGATGCGCGCTCCGGGTTTCTGGGTGCGCGGTTGGTCAGTGAGCGCCGCACAAGACCGCAGATAAACGCAGATGCGCCGCAGATGAATGCGGATATTCTTTTTGTTTTCTATCGGATCTGTATCTGCGCTGATCTGCGTTCATCTGCGGTCCATGCCGTGCTTCACACGTCCAGTGCGCGCACCAGAACTGCGGGCGACGCTTTTTCAGTCGTTCTGTTCGGGCTCGGGTGGAAGTTATCGCGACTGTTTGCCCAACGCCACGATCTTCCGGTAATTGCTGCGGAAGAAGCGCGTCCATTTCAGACGGTGATCGAGCAGGTTTGACGGGTTGCCGTAGAACTCGCGCGCGAGGTGCGCGTTGAACTCGGCCAGCACGCTCGCCGCCTCCTCGTGGCGCGCATGGCTGGACGAAGCGATCGCCTGCGGCCACGACTCAGCAAGATGCGCGTCCGGCCACGTCACCCGAAGTTCCTGCGGCATCGCATCGAACAACCGCAGCATCTCCGCGCGGCGCGGGTCGTCCCTCGGCGTGCGCTGGATCGTGCGCCACGCCGCCACCAGGTCGTCGTGCACGTCGATCGCCATCGCGTGCGACACCGGCGCGACCATCAGGTAGTAATCGGGCATCGCCTCGGGAATCGGCTTCGCCGCGGCGAAGGGGTCGACGTTCGGATCGGTCCAGTGCTGCGTCTCCTGCGCATCGTCATACAGATCGCGGCGCACCGGCTGGCGGCGCAGCTCGTACTGATGCGGGCCGTCGGGCGCATCGATCTTGCGCTGCCAGAGGCGCTGCGCCGGCTTGGAGAGCGTCCAGATGAGAAACTCGCGCGCCAATTCGTGATTCGGCGCGCCGCGCAGCACGGCGATGGGGTCGGCGGTGGTGGCGGTCATGTGCTGCGGATCGACGTAGCCCACGCGGTCCTCGCCGACCGCGCCGGCCTGGAAGCGGCCGTAGAAATCGATGCACATGCCCGCCGCGCCTTCGCCGGCGGAAATGTCCACGGGAATCTGCGAAGCGCTGCTGGTGAAGTAGCTGGCGTTGGCGAACGTGCGGCGCAGCAGCCGCCAGCCTTCGGTCCAGCCGTGGCGGCGCAGGATGGTGTTGTAGGTCGCGCCGATCGAGCCGGAGTGCGCCGGATCGGACAGCGCGATCCAGCCGAAGTAGGCCGCGCTCTGGAGATCGGACCACGTGCGCGGTGCGGGGAGGTTGAGCATGTCCAGCACGTCGCGGTTGTAGATGATGCCGAAGCTGGAGACGACCGCGGCGTACCAGTAGTGGTCGGGGTGATACAGGCGTTCGCCGCCGATGGTCGGTTGCGGGAACACGTCCTTGAGCATGCCGTCGGGCAGCTCGATCGGTACGATGGCGGGGATGTGCACCTGCTTGCCTTTGCGCGTGACGGTGACGCCCTGGGCGAGCTTGTCATGTTCGTACTCGCCGCCGCCGAAAAATAGGTCACCGCCGACGCCTTCGTCCTCGCGGCCTTCTTCCGCCTTGGCTTCGAGTTGGCTGATGACGATGCGCCGCAGGTCGCTGGTCCCGCCGCCGGCGCGCCAGTCGAAGCGCACGGGCGCTTTGTCCTGCCCGGTGCGCCACGCGTTGAACGCGCGGGCGAACTCATGGCGAATCTGCTCGTTGTGCGGCGTGAAGACGATCAGCGTTTCCGCGTCGGCGTCCGCCACCTCGTCGGCGGGAATCGCCGGCCGCAGCGCGAACGGCAGGCCCACGACGATCACCAGCAGCGCCACAATCACGATCTTGCTCAGGTGCTCACGCATGGTGCATCCAGCATACCGGCATCTTCCGACACTTTTGCGCAGGCGCTGCGAAACCCTCTCCCGAAGGGAGAGGGTGCCGAGCATGGACTGCAACATTTGCCTGTACAAGTCCCGCGAGGCGGGTGAGGGGATCATCGTTGACCGGGCATTTTCTTCGCGATTCAGCAGTCTTCGGTTGCTGGTGATCCCCTCACCCCGGCCCTCTCCCGGAGGGAGAGGGGGCCCATGCCGGCTGTGCCGGCGTCGGAAAAGGTGTTGGGAGGTGAGCCCTCAAGGGGGAAGGGGTTTTGTTGGACGGATTCACCCGCGCACCGCGAACCGCTCGGCGACGCGCGCGGCGGCGTCCTCCAGCAGTTCGGCCGCGCGGCGCATGGATTCGGCCGGCTCCAGTCCCTCGCCGATCGCGAAGTAACGATGCAATCCCGCTTCGCGTGTCTTTTCCGCTTCGGGGCCGATGGCGCCGACCAGCGCGATCGTCGGCACGCCGAAGCGGTCGGCCACGCGCGCGACGCCGAGGGTGGCTTTGCCGGAAAGGCTCTGGCCGTCGAGCTTGCCTTCGCCGGTGAGGCAGAGGTTGCAGTGGGCGACGCGCTGCTCGAAGTGGACGGCGCGCAGGACGAGCTCGATGCCGCGTTCGAGTCGGCCGCCCAGGAGGGCGACCGCGCCGCCGCCGAGGCCGCCCGCTGCGCCGGCGCCGGCCATGCGGTCGACGTCGTAGCCGACGGTCCGCTCGATGAGCGTGGCGAGGTGTTGCAGCGCGTTGTCGAGTGTCTCGACCTGTTCGGGCGTGGCACCTTTCTGCGGGCCGTAGACGTGCGCGGCACCGTTTTCGCCGAGCAGGGGGTTGGTGACATCGCAGGCGACGAGCAGCTCGGTCTGTTCGAGGCGCGGGTCGCGGGTGGTGAGATCGATCTGCGCGATGTCGGTGAGCGTGCTGCCGGTGAGCGGGGCGGTGATGGGTTGCTGGTTTGCATCGAGGAAGCGCACGTCGAGCGCCTGCGCCGCGCCGCAGCCGCCGTCGGTGGTGGCGCTGCCGCCGATGCCGAGGATGATGCGCTGGGCATGCGCGTCGAGCGCGGCGCGGATGAGCTGGCCGGTGCCGAAGGTGGTGGTGCGCGTGGGGTCGCGTTTGTCTTCGGGCACGAGGGGGAGGCCGGAGGCGGCGGCCATTTCGATGACGGCGGTGCGCGGCTCGCCGGGCGTTTCACCGAGCAAGCCCCAAGTGGCTTCGACGGGCTCGCCGAGCGGGCCGGTGACGCGGGTCCGGCGGAGCGTGCCGTCGGTGGCGGCAACGAGGGCGTCGACGGTGCCCTCGCCGCCGTCGGCCACGGGGCAGCAGTCGACGTCCGCGTCGGGCAGCGTGCGGCGGATGCCGCGCGCCATCGCGTCGGCGGCGTCGCGTGCGGTGAGCGATTCCTTGAAGCTGTCGGGGGCGCAGATGATTCGCATGGGGAGAGTGTAAGGGAAGGGGCCGAGGGGTCGAGGGGCCAAGGGGCCGAGTGAAAGGAAGCGGTTCGGGCTCGCGAGCATGTGCCCGCTACACTACCGCCCATGAGCGAATCCGGCGACGAGCTTGATCAGGCGATGATGCGGCGCGCGTTGGCGCAGGCGGAGCGGGCCGCGGCGATCGGGGAGGTGCCGGTCGGGGCGGTGGTGTACGAGTTGGCCAGCGGGGCCGTGCTGGCCGAGGCGCACAACCGGCGCGAGATCGACGCTGACCCGACGGCGCATGCGGAGATGCTGGCGCTGCGCGAAGCGGCGCGGCGGCGTGGGGTGTGGCGGCTGGACGGTTGTGCGATCGCGGTGACGCTGGAGCCTTGTCCGATGTGCGCGGGGGCGCTGGTGAACAGTCGAATCGATCGGCTCGTTTATGGGGCGGTCGATCCGAAGATGGGATGTGTCGAGACGCTGTATGCGCTCTGCACGGATGCGCGGTTCAACCATCGGCTGGACGTGCGCGGCGGGGTGTTGGCGCAGGAATGTGGGGCGATGTTGAGCGCGTTTTTTCAGGCGCGGCGGGGGAAGGAGAAGCCTGCGAAGCCAAGGCGCGGTGGGGCGGCGTGCTAAGCCGCAAGCGGCGTTAGACGTCGAGGTTTTTCACTTCCAGCGCGTGCTGCTCGATGTAGCGGCGGCGCGGCTCGACCTCTTCACCCATGAGGATGCTGAACAGTTGCTCCGCTTCGCTGGCCGCGTCCCAGGTGACGCGCAGGAGCACGCGGTTCTCCGGGTTCATCGTCGTGTCCCAGAGCTGGTCCGGGTCCATCTCGCCCAGGCCCTTGAAGCGCTTGATGCCCATACCGGCCTTGCCGGCTTCGAGCACGGCGGGGACGAGGTCGGCGAGGTTGACCACCGGCTGGACGTGCGCCTTGCCCTTGAGGTCGACCGTGTGCAGTTCGAAGCGCGTCGGGCCCATCTCGCCGGTGACCTGCTCGTGCTGCTGGAGCACGTAGTCGTCGATGGACAGGCCGAGCTCGGTCAGTTCGCCGAACAGACGTTCCAACTCCTTGACCTGGTGGATCTCGCGACGGATCGCGCGGCGGCGTGCGGCGTCGGAGGGCGCGGTGCGCCGGCCGTCACCGTCACCGTCACCGTCACCTTCACCTTCACCGCCGGCGCCCACGACGCGGTCGAGTTCGGGGTCGAAGCCGGTGAGGCCATGCTCGCGGCGGAAGTTGTCCTCGTCCTGCTCGGACCAGAAGAAGTAGTCGCCGCTGAGCCCGCTGCCATTGGAGCCGGCGGGCACGAGCAGGTGGATGCGCGGCAGGCGGCCGCTGCCCTGGGGGTCATGGGCGCGCTGCTCCAGCAACTTGCGGAACATGATGCCACGGCGCTCGACGATCTCGGCCAACTCGTTGATGTGGCCGAGCGTCTCGAACGCGCGCTGGAGCGGTTCGCCTTCGAGGCGGAACGCTTCGCTGCGATCTTCAGGGTTGTAAGCGATCAGTTTCGTATCGTTCAGGCCCAGGTCGGCGAGCACGGCGCGCATGCGCCGCTCGTTGAGGACGTACTCGGTCTTCTTGCCGCGCGTGATCTGGTAGAGCGGCGGCTGGGCGATGAAGACGCGGTTCTGGCGGATCAGCTCGGGCATCTGGCGGAAGAAGAATGTCAGCAGCAGCGTGCGG
>JBMCXL010000034.1:0-13996 GCA_048621015.1 Phycisphaeraceae bacterium | reverse complement strand
TCACCCTCCCCCTGCCCCTCCCTCGAGGGAGGGGGGTTGAGACGGTGGCATTTCTACCCGACGCCTCGTGGGGCGTTGTCAGGGGAATGTTGCGCTGCGGGGTCGGCACGCTCTCGGGGGGAGAGGGTTTTGTTGGGCGCGTGAAAAGCCCACGGTCGGGAGACCGTGGGCTTTTGTTGTTTTTGGTTGTGCGGGAATAGTGCCCCTTTCCCGGCACTCAGTCGGTCGGGAGTACGCGGTAGGTCTCCGGCACCAGGGGGTACCGATCGGACTGGAGCTGTAACCGGACCTCCAGCGGCTGATCGCTCAGCGACTCCACCGGCTCGGCGGACTCGATCTCGAAGCGGATCGGCTCGGCGGACTCGACGACCACCGGCTCGAACGACCACGGCGAATCTTCCACCGGGCTGATGCGCAGGCGCCCCGCCTGCTCGGGCAGCGTGTTCCGGAAACGCACCTCGAAGCGCGTGCGCTTCGCATCCTGCGCCTCGAACGTCGCGGGCGCCTGGCGGTATTGCCGTCGGCCGAACGCTTCCTGCAGCGCGCCGTAGGCGCGCACCTTGTGCAACGCCTCCTCGAGCGGCATCGTCGCGGCCAGGAGTTCGTCGGGCAGGCGGCCGTCGCGCTTGGTCAGTTCGAGGCGCTCCAGCACCGTGCCGTCGCGCAGCCGCGCTTCCATGACCAGCTCGTCGCCTTCGACCTGGAAGTGCAGGAAGTGCAGCGCCCGCACGGATACCGGCGTGAGCGGGTTGGGCGCGTATGGCTCGCCTTCGCCATCGTGGCCGTAGTCTCCACCGACCGATGCGCCGCCGCCGCTGGTGATGTGGAAGATCGGGTTGTGTCCTTCCGCGCCGATGGGCAGGTATCGGCGGTAGATGTGCTCGTGACCGGTGAGCACGAAGTCGACGCCGTGCGTTTCGAAGATCGGATGGAAATCGTTCTGGCCCCAGTTCACCCAGTGCGCGGGGTTGTCGGAGATCATCGGGTAGTGGGTGAGGACGATTTTCCAGTCGGCGTCGCTGGATTGCAGCGCCTGCTCGACCCAGGCGAGCTGCGCCTCGCGCTCGGGCCGACCTTCCCCGCCGCCGCGATAGCTGGCGAGGACGAACACGGCGACGTTGCCGTAGGTGAACTGGTCGTAGAGTTGGTCGCCATCGAGGAAGAATGGATCGTAGTAAGGAAACGAATCGTGATTGCCGACGGTGGGCCAGATGGGTGTCTGGCGCAGAATGGGGGCGGCGGGATCGAAGAACTGCGCTTTCCAATGCGGCCAGTAGCTGCCGCGGCCGACCAGGTCGCCGGTGTGCAAAACGAAATCGGGCTCGGTGGCGGCGATAACCGGGGCGGTTTCGCGGTGGAACTCGGGTCGATCCTGCGTGTCGCCGTAGACGGCGAAGGTGATGCGCTGAGGGGTTCCGGGCTCGGGGGCGGTGCGGAAGCTGCCACGGCGCTCGTGCTCGCCGATGCGCGCGACGTACTGGTATTGCGTGTCGGGCTGGAGGTTTTCGAGGCGCACCACGTGCAGCCGATAGCCGGTCTCGCGCCGGAACGGCCCGACGCGCGCTTCATATTCCCCGACGCTGCCATCGTCGGCGAGCAGTTCCAGCGTGCCGGGCGGATCGTCCTCGCCCGCCGCCCAGCGCACCTGCGCTTCGCGGTCGTGGAGGTGTGTGACGTACGGCCGAACCCAGAACGCGCTTGGATCATCGCGCAGCGCTTCGGCATAGGCGATGCGCCCGTTGGCGTCGGAGGTGCGCCCCCAGCCGGCGCCGATGCCGACGTAATCGGCGGCGTGCTCGACGCGCTCGTACATGGCGATCGCGTCGTCGTAACGGTGCAGGTCCAGCGCGAGAATGTCGCCGGCCAGCAGCGCCGCGTCGGCAAAGTCGGTGTTCTGAATGCCGTCGATCTGCTGGGTCTGCTCGAGCGCTTCGACGGCGTCGTCGTATCGGCCGTCCTGCTGCAACACGTATCCGAGCCGGCGCCCCGCGTTGGCGCGCACGCCCGCCGAGGCATCATCCGCCTCGAGCACGTCCCGCAACAGGGGCGCCGCTTCCTCGAAGCGCTCCGCGCGGCGCAGCGCCTCGGCCTGGCGATAGGTGGCGCGGTGATAGGCCGCGCCTTCCAGTGCCGTGCGCGCTTCCTCATACAGCGCGGCCGCCTCTTCCCATTGACGCGACGCGAACGCCTCGTCGGCCTCGTCCACGGTTGCGTCGGCATGCAGCGCGCCGGCCAGGAGACCGAGCAGCAGCACCATCAGTGGAACATGTCGCATCATTCCTGTCTCTCCAGATCGGTGGAAGATCGGTGGAAGATCGGCCTCGCGTCCGGGGCGTCTCCCCCCCCGCACGACCCATGCTAAAACGCATTAGCAGGTCGCGTCAACGATCTTGGGGGTGGAGGCAGTGGGTCGCTCTGGATGGGTGCAGCCTGGCTGAGCTCGATCGCGTGCCCACGCTGAGCCGTGGGCACGGCACCCTCGGTGAAGGTGGTGGTGGAGAGTGGAGGGTAGAGCGTGGGAATGATCTCCCAAGGTCAGCCGCCCGCCGCTCATTCCGGAGGGGGCGTGAGGCGGCTGGGCGGCCTTTGATCTCAGGCGGCCCGGCCCTTTTTCATGGGGTGGTCCTTACAGGGATTGCGATGATTTCGCAGGCGTGACCATGGCGATCTGCGATCGCCCGCTAAACAACAAGGCGATTTCGCCGCCTGCGAATTTATCGCCACACGTATTATTCCCTTGCAACGCTCGCCTGCCGGGTCGATGCTGGAGGGTGGGGAGGTGAATGATGAAGACGCGCCCGCACCATGTGTCCAGACCGGCGCCCGACGCGGAGGAAGCGCAGGACCTGATCGATCGCCCGACGTTCGACCCGATGCATCCGCTTCACGAGGTGGGCACGACGCTGGCCTCGGTGGCGGCGTGCGCCGCGGTGGTGGCGGAGTTGTTCGTGGCGATGCTGGTGCTGACGATGATCGCGCCACTGGTCGCCGCCACGCTCGATCGTTTTGATACGTCACCGCCGCCGCTGACCGCGTGGATCGTGAACCTGCCGCCGATGGGCACGTTCCTGGTGATGGTGGTGTTGATGGTCGCGATGGTCGCCAAGGAGCGGCTGATGACCAACAAGCGATTGACGCTGATCATCAACCTCGTCCTGCTGGCCAGTTCGCTGTTCTGGATTCCGCTGCTCGTCGGCGCGCTGTTCAGCGCGCCGTGGGCGGAAGTGATCCATTCGATCGAGTAGCGCGGGATGCTCGTCAAGGCTCCTGGGGGAGCGGCTCCGCGCCGAGCTGCGCGGCTTCGCGCTCCATGATCTGCCACGCCTTTTCGATGTAGAAGCGGTAGTTGGCCAGCGGTGTGCCGTTGGGGATGCGATGGTCGAGTCCGAGCATGCAGCCGCCGGTGTGGACCATCGGCGGGATCTTGTATTCGAGCTCGGCCTCGATCGCCGCGCGGTCGCGCCGAAGCACGTGCTTGTCGATGCCGCCGTAGAACGCCAGTTGCGTGCCGAAGGTTTCGCGCAGCTCGACCAGGTCCATGCCGGCCGCCGGCTCCACGGGATGGATGACGTTGATGCCGGCCTCGAGAAACGCGGGCAGCACCGGCCGCAGGTCGCCATCGGAATCCTGATCGAACAGGCGCGTGCCGCGCTGCCGAAGCATGTCCCAGATGCGCCGGTAATACGGGATGACGAACTGCTCGACCTGTCGCGGCCCGAACAGCGGCCCGCTGCGGCCGGCCATGTCCTCGTGCACGGACAATTGATCGATCGTCACGCGCGACGAGACGCGGTCGAGCACCTGCACCGCCATGTCGCCGATGGTGGTCAGGATCTCTTCCAGCAATTCGGGCGCGTCGTAGCAGTTCATCGCCAGCGCTTCTTCGCCCATGAGCTGCCGCAGTTCGTCGTACCCGCCGGGAATGCCGACCCTCAACACGCGGCCCGCGGCCAAGTGTTCACGCGCGATGCGCTCCCAGTCGGCGCCGAAGCGCTCCTCGGAAAAGGTGTAGTGGTGCTTGATCTTTTGCCAGTCGTCCTTGTCGCGCAGCGGATACGTCTCCGGCAGCGCCAGTGTGGCCACTTTCCTTGCGCAGCGCATGCGCCGGCCCATGTGGTCGATGTACACCAGTGCGTCCGCGGTGTCCTCGATCACCCGCGGCTCCGGACCGCCCAGCCAACGCACATTGACTGGCACGGAACCGAACTCGGGGCAACGGAAGCGAAACGCGCTGAGGTCCAGCTCCTCCGGCGTGGCGCCCTGCTCGATCCATTCTTCCCGCAGACCGATCAGCGGGCCGAAGATCTCGGTGAACAGCGGCCGACGGTTCGCCTGGAACGTCATGTGGTCGAGGTATTCGCTGCGATCGACGCTCGGCCGACGGTTGATCGCGAGCTTGGCATGGTCTTCATTGATCATCGCGCGACGTGCTCCTTCGCCGACACAAGGCGCGGCGCGCCGGATGCGTGGTCGTACCAGCCGTGCTCCAGGCAGGCGGCGTACATCGCTTCGAGGTTTTCCAGCGGACAACAGGGCGGGAGGTTGTTGCCTTCGCGCAGCACGAAGCGGCCGCCTTCGGTCACGCCGCTGTGAAGGATGCGCTTCGTCTCGCGATACACCTGCTCCGTCGAACCGCTCAACAGCAGCGCGATGCGCGGCCCGCCGAGCAGCTCGACATCCGGGCCGAGCTGCTCACGCAGCGCGCCATGATCGATCGGAAAGCCCGTGTCGAAGCTGTTCACGCCGAGCTGCACATGGATCATCGGCAGCAGGTGTCCCGCATCACCGCACAGATGCATCGAGCGCGGCAGACGATGATCGACGGCTTCGTAGAAGCGCCGGTGATGCGGCAGCACGCGCTGCTCGTACATCCGCGGGCTCACCATCAGGCACGCATCGTCCGCCATGCCGTTGCCGCGCCCGATCTGCTCGCCCCAGTATTGTTGAAATGCGCGGCGGCGCTCGATCGCGGCGCGCGTCACGAACGTGAGCAAGCGGTCGGCGTATTCCGGATCGGCGATCAGATCCTCGAGAAACGCATCGCCGCGCAGGTTGCACGCCACCGTGACCGGGCCATCCGTCCCCGTCAGGGCCCAGGGCATGAGCTGCACCGGCCGCCCCTCGAACGTGCGCCCCGCGCACACCCGCTTCATCTCGTGCCAGAACGCCAGGCGGTCGCGGATGAACGGCAGTTCCAGCGGCCGATCGATCGGCAGGTCGAACACCGCTTCCTTGTTCGATTCATCGAGCCACGGCTCGGTCGCCGGTACGGAGTTGGACGTGTAAACGACCTTCGCGCCCAGTAACGCCGCCTCGTACACGTTGTAGGTGTACAGGTTGACCGGCCACACGTCCGGCAAGCCCGTCGGCGCGTCGGTGCAGTGGTTGAGCACGGTGTGCAGGTAGTGCTGGTAACGCAGCACGACCTCGACGTGCGCTTCGGGGTCCTGCGCCGCCTGCTCGAACGAGAAGCCGGGGTTGAGCTGCGGGTTCAGCACGACGATGCGCGGATTGGTGCCAAGCTGCACCGGCACGCGCACGGGCTGGCCGCGACGATATGCTTCCCACACCGCCGCTTTCTCATCATTGCTTACAGTGCGCGCCGCCATCGTTGGTTCCTTCACTGTACTGCCGTGTCCTGTGCCGCAACGGGAAGATGTCCCGTCGCCTCGGCAAGCAGGCGGCAATATTCGAGAAAGTTCGGCCAGGAGACATCCGCGGGCACCGCGTGATCGCATCCGGGCACGTAGCCGCCCGCTTCGATCACCGGGCGCAGCCGATCCATCTCGCGGTGAATCGTCTCGCCGCCGCGCGCCATGGCGCGCTTGTCCACGCCGCCGCTGTACGCCATGGCCTTGCCAAACGTTTTGCGAAAGGCCGGCAGATCGTTGCCCGCGGCCACCTCGACCGGCGAAGTCCAGTTGAAGCCCGCCTCGATCCACAACGGAAGCAGGCTGCCGATGTAACCGTCCGAATCCAGGTGCAGCAGCGGCACGCCCGCCGCCCGGCAGATCTCCACCCAGCGGCGCCAGCACGGCAACAGAAACGCCCGCGCCATCTCCGGCCCGATCATCGGGTTCTGCTTGTACGCCATGTCCTCGCTGATCGTCACGTAATCGGGCACGAAATCGCGCAGCATCCGCTCCAGCATGCGCGCCACGAAATCCTGCCAGAACGAGATCATCTGCCGCGCAAAGTCGGGATCGTCGATCAGCAGCATGCAAAGACCTTCAAACCCCAGCCATTCACGAAGCTGCCAGAACGGCCCAGAGATCGTCACGCCCACGGGATGCGCGCGGCCGCGCAGCCGGCGACAACGATCCAGCCAGTCATCGGGAAAGCGCGCCGGATCGTCCGCATCGTAGCGCCACGCCATCTTTTCCCAGTCGCTGCGCTGCTCGACGGGACAGCGCAGCCAGGTGCGCGTGACAAAGTCCCGCGCCGAGCGCAGGTAGCTCACGTCATAGGTGTCGGCGATCTCGCAGACGTTGCCCTTCCAGTCCTGCACCACCAGCACACCGGGCTGACCGCTGTTCGGCGGCGCGGGGCGATGCTCCAGCACCTTCTCGTCGTACTGCGGCCGCATGCAGAAGTCGACACCGGGCGACACCGGATCGGCCGGCGCAGGTGGAGGCGCGCCGCCCAACTGGCGCAGCGCGAACGACGCCGGGTCCTGCACGTCCGCGGGCATGCCCTGCTCGCGCCAGACGGCGCGCGTCGATTCGCGGCCGTGCCCGGGCATGAACGGCAGCGGCCACGGTTGCTGAAACGTCAGCGCGGCGATGAAGCGTTCGCGTTCGGTCATGGCGCGGCTCGCATCAGGGTTGCCGATGAATCACTCGACGCCGACCGGCTTCGGCGAATCGTCCGGCGCTCGACCTCCGTCAGAAAACGTTGCGCCGCTTCGACATCGTCGAACGGCTCATCAATCGTCAGCCACACGCCCTTCGGCCCGAGCGCTTCGAGCAGCGCCAAGCCGTCCTGCGGCGCGGCGATGACCTGCACCGCCTTGCCCGCCGCGAGAATCCGCCGATACACGTGCGTCCACCGCGTCGCGGGCCCCGCGCCGGCGCCGTACACCCACTGCACCGCATCGAGCTGCGGCATCGCCAGCAACAGGTCCAGGTGGCGCAGCGCATCGGGCCCGTCCAAGTGAAACAGGCTCCGCTCCAGCGACGCCATCTCAACGCGCACGTCCGGCAGGATCAGGTCGCGCGCCGTCTCGGAACCGACCATGCACCAGAAGTCGCAGCTCGGCAGGTAGCACGGCCCTTCGTGATAGAGCGGGCACCACGTCGTGCAGCCCATCCCGGCCGCGGCGATGCGCTGCCAGAGCCGATCGAATGCGGTGGTAAACGCGCGCCTCACGTCCCCGCTCACGCGGCGCATGCGCTGCGGATCGTCCGCCAGATCCATGCACAGCCCCATCGGGCCGCGCAGCGCCGCCATCGTGTCGTAGTTGTTGTGCAGGTCCGTGACGCCGACCAGGTAGCGCCCCGCGCTGCGCTGCAGCGCGAGCTCGGTCATGCGCTCGACCGCCTGCCAGTACGGATTGTCGAAATCGAGCGGCCGGCCGACGAGGCGATCCCATCCGTCGATGCCCGCGACGATCGGCTCGGACCAGCTCGTCGCTTCGTCGAACGCCAGCTCACCTCCCAGCAACGTCGCCGCCAGTTCCGGGCCGACGTGCGGCACGAACGCAGGGAACGCATCGCCGACATAATCGCGCTGCGCCATCACCGCCTCGGCGTATTCGACCTGATACTCAACATCGAGCCAGCGCTGGCGCGGTGTGCCCTCGTAAGGCCGCGGCCCCTGCCACGGTCGGCGCGGTCGCACGCGCAGCGTCACGGGCGGACGGTCGATCACGTCCCGCCGCCACCACGCTTCGAAGCGCTGCGCGGTCCGCACGAAATCGGGCTTGAGCGCGAGCTGCCGCATCATGTTTCACCTTGCGGACACGAGGTTGCCAGCGCCTCCGCCATCGCGCGCACGTGCGCCGGTGTGCTGCCGCAGCAGCCGCCGACGACGCGCACGCCCGCTTTCACCAGCGATGCCACCGCCGCGCCCATCTGCGCCGGCGTGACCGCGAACGTCTCCCGGCCATCGATCAGCATCGGCCGCCCCGCATTGGGCTGCAGAATCACCGGCACACCGTCCCCCGCCGCCAGCAGCGCCTCGGCCAGCCGCGCGTACGCCTCCAGGTCCAGGGCCGTGCCGCAGTTGGCGCCCACCACCTCGGCACCCGCCTCCACCGCCGCGCGCACGGCATCCTCCGGCGCCGCGCCCATCATCGTGCGAAAGTCCGTCTCACCCGCGGCATCGAACGCGAAACTCGCCAGCACCGGCAGCCCCGTCCGATCCGCCGCGCGCACCGCCGCGGCCAGTTCCTGCGGATCGGTCATCGTTTCCACGATCAACCCATCCGCGCCGCCTTCCGCCAACGCCGCGGCCTGCTCGGCGAACATCGCCTCGGCGTCCCCGCGCGACAACGCCCCCAACGGCTCCAGAAACTCCCCGCACGGCCCGATGTCACCCAACACCCACGCGCGCCGCCCCACCGCCTCCCGCGCCAGCGCCGCGCCCGCGCGGTTCAATTCCGCCGCGCGCGCCGCCAGTCCGTGTCGCTCCAGCGTTGCCGACGATCCGCCGAAGGTGTTGGTCAGCACCAACTCCGCGCCCGCGTCCACGTACGCCCGATGCACCGCGGCGACGCGCGCCAGCGCATCGACGTTCCACAGCTCGGCGCACTCGCCGGCGCGCAGGCCGGCCTGCATGAGCTGCGTCCCCATCGCGCCGTCGGCCAGCAGCGGCCGATCGTGCAGCGCCGCCCTCAGCGTTTCGCTTCGCATGGCAGGTCCTCCATCGCCGGCGCGATGTGCATCGGCTCCAGGTTCGTATTGCCGCCCCAGACCGCGCGCGCCCGGCGCACGTAGACGAGATAGTTCTCCAGGGGCACGTCCGGCGGGACGCGGTGATCGGGCATCGGAATGAAGCCGCCTTCCTCCACCAGCGGCGCGAGCCGATCGATCTCGCGCTCGATGTCGTGCGGCGTGCCCTGGAGAATGTGCTTGTCAAAACCGCCCATCATCAGCAGCTCGCGCCCGAACTCGGCGCGGTAGTGCACCGGATCAGCGCCCCATGTACCGACCTCGATGGGAAACATCGTGTTCACGCCGCCTTCGAGCCACAGCGGAATCAGGTCGTCGATCCGGCCGTCGCAGTCGATCCAGACGACGTCGATGCCGTGGCGGCGCAGCAGCGACGTGATCCGCTGATAGTTCGGCACCAGGTACTTGCGGAACAGCTCGGGCGAAAGCAGCGGCCCGCCGCTGTAGCACATGTCCTCCCACATGCCCGCGGCCTCGAAGGACGCGCCGGTGGCGAGCACCTTCTCCAGCACGCCGACGATGCAGTCGGTGATGGTCGTGACCATCTCCTCGAACAGCGCCGGATCGTCGTAGACCAGGTAAGAGATGTTCTCGACGCCCATCCAGTTGCGCAGCCAGCCGTAGAGGCTGCCCCCCGGCAGCGCGAGCATGTGCGTACGACCCGGATCTTTCCAGTAGGCGACGCGCTGCTCCCAGTTGTCGGGAAATCGTTGCGGGTGATCGGGATCGAGCCGGGGCTTGTAGTGCTTTTCCCAGCTTGCGCGGTCGGTGAGAAGATAGGCTTCGGGATGCGGGATGGAGCCCATCCACTTCTTGCGCAGCACGCGAACGCCATCGCCCTGCTGGACCAGTTCGTGGTCGCCGCGGTCCTCAAGAACGACACGATCGAATGACGGACAGAGGGTCACGCTGCCGATCGCGCCGCGTTCGCCGTGCATATCGCCGCCCCCCAGACTTTGATCCAGGCCGAAGTAGCGGTGGGCGTTGGCGCGGTTGACCGAGGCGGGCAGGCCCTGCTTGTGCCATTCGGGCAGTGTCTCGTCCCAGAAATTGAAGTCATACAGCGGCGCGCGGTCGCGCGGCTGATAGTGCATGGTGGCAATGAAGCGCTCACGGTCGTTCATACAGAAGGCCCTTTCAACGCACCGTGCGGCTCGAGCTGGCGCACGGTCTCGTACATGGTCACGACGTTCTCCGGTGGACTGACTGGCTGGATGTTGTGACAAGGCGCACAGATCCACCGCGCATCCTGAAACAGGCGCGCATTCGTCTCGACTTCGTGCGCCACCTCTTCGGGCGTGCCGAACGCCAAGGTGTATTGATTGTCCACCGCGCCGTGAAACACGACACGATCGCCGAAATCACGAGCCAACGCATCGCGCTCCATACCGGAGCAGCGCCACTGGATCGGGTTGAGAATCTCGATGCCCACCTTGTCGATCAGATCGGGCAGGAAGGGGCGCGCCGCCCCATCGGTGTGATAGAAGACGTGCGCGCCGTAGGAGCGGGCCAGATCGGCCATGCGAATCTGGTTGGGCAGCAGAAACCGGCGATAGGTTTCCAGACTCATCAACGGCCCATGTTGCGAGCCGAGATCCTCCGCCAGATAGAACAGATCAATCTTGCCGCCGCCCGCTTCAAGAATGAGCCGATTGTGCTCGTAAAAGAACTCGAAGATCCGTCCGAGCAGCGCGTCGGCAATCTCGGGATTCACGAGCAGGTCCTCGAAGCCCTGTTCGAGGCCGCGAAGCTTGCAGTAGAGCAGAAACGGCTCAAAGCCACCGGCTCGGACGGGGCGATAGCCGTCGTCCTCCGCTGCCGCGCGCCGAATCGACTCGTAATCGTAGATGTCGGGTGAGGGCAATGGATAGGATCGGATTTCCGCCGCGCTCGTGGCATTCGCCAGCGGGCGGCCGCCGGGGGCGACTTCAAGGTAGACGCCGCCGGCGTAAGTGATGCGCTGATGGCGAACGCCCCACAGGTCCACATCGGGATCGGCCGGTGGATCTGGCGACACCATGCCCAGCCGCAGTTGACGCGGGTGGTCGATCTCGAGTTGATCCCACAGCGCTTCATCGTCCGCGACGCCAACGTGCGCTTTCAACTTCGCATCAAACTCGCGTGTGGCCCAGTAGTCGGTCGGAATCCGATCGACGGGCTTGCCCTCCAGCAGCGCGAGCCAGCGCTGGCGAGGCGTCAGGGTTTCATTCGGGCCGGACACGGTTTTCGCTCCCGTTGGCGGTGAGGTGCGGACGACCGCTCGCGAGGCTCAGGTCTCGTAGTTCCCATGGCGATCCACCAGCTCGATCAGGTGCTGATACGTCGCCCAGCACACGGTCGGCGGGACCGAGTGATCGGAGTGATAGGCGTAGCCGCGCACCGCTTTGCCCGCTTCGAGCTTGGTGCGCACCTCGTGTTCGAGTTGTTCGAGGTTGTTCGTGCCGGCGACGGTCATGTCGATGTTGCCGAACCAGCCGATCCGTTCGCCGTAGCGCGGTGCAAGCTCGCGAATGTCCACGTTCGCCTTGGCTTCCAGCGGCTGGATCATATCGAAGCCGGCGTCGGCGTAGTCGTCGATTACAGCGCGAATGTCGCCATCGGTGTGGAAGATGAACTTCATGCCGCGCGCGTGCGCCCAGTCGGCCATCCGCTTGTGATCGGGCCAGACCAGTTCGCGGTACATCCGCGGCGAGCAGAACGTGCCGCTGTTATAGGCCATGTCGCCGTACATCCACACGCCGTCGGGCTCGATGCCGGTGGCCATCGCGGCGTCGAGCCGGCGCAGCACCGCGTCGGTGTAGGTGCGCGAGACGTCGACGATCCATTCGGGGTCTTCAGCGAAGGCGATCATGGTGATCTCATCGCCCATGAGCCGACGGGTGGCCTCGAATGTCTCGATGCCGCTGAGGAAGCACCACTTGCCGCGCTCGCGACCGGCGCGATACCAGCGGCGCAGCTCGGCGTCATCGATGGTGTGCGGCTGATTGAGCAGCGCGGGCTTGTAGCGATCCTCCCAAACCTGGCGCGATTCGCAGCCGAACCCCAGATGCTCGGGCGTGCCGGAGCGGTGCTTCCAGAGGCGCTCGGTCTGTCCCCACTCGTTCTGCACGACGCAGGTGTTCTGATCTTCTTCGAGCGTGCGCCGCTGGCCGGGGAACGGCAGCACCCACGGGACCGGCAGGCGATGCAGGTCGCTGCCGAGATGATCGAGCACGGTGTAGACGTCGCCGTCGAACCCTTCGCCCTGCCATCGCGCGATCGTCTCCGGCCAGTAGTTGTCGTGACGCGGCACGCGGTCGTGGTCGCGATGCTCCATCGCGCGGTGAACGCGCTGCCGACTGGTCAAGGTGGCGGTGGACATGGTCAGCTCGCGGGTTTGCAGGCCGCCGCTTTCGGCGCCAGGGCAAGGTCGAGGTCGTACTCTTCAGGAAGAAACCGGCTGCGGTCGGCGGCGGCGAGCTGCTGCTCGATGAACCGGCCCGGCTCCTCGGGCAGCTCCTGGAGCATCGACTCGAGCATGTCCAGCCATTGCGCTTCGCGCGGCGCAAGCGCAAGCTCACCGCCGGCAAAGCCTTCGCGCATCAGGTCGATCGCGCTTTGCGCCGCGGCGCGGCCGGCGCGGTACGGGTCCGGCGCGGCGACGATCGCGCGGCCGATGCGCACCGCGGCGTCGGGCGTCAGCACGTATGCCTGCGGATCGTGACGCGCATCGGAGCGCACCAGCCAGTCACGCAAGCGGCCGGCGTCGGCGCGGCCGTCGTGCAGCGCCTCGTTGAGCAGGCGGCAGTCGTAAACCAGGCTCTCCAGGAACGCCGTCGGCGCCGGGCCCGCGAGCAGCTTGACCGGATGAACGCTCTCGTTGCTCCACAGGTCAGCGGCGGCCGCGGCGACGTTGCCCATCGGCGACAGGTGCGCGCACGTGGCGCTCTTGCCCTCCATCGCCATGGGCAGGCCGGTGATCGCCTTGAGAATGATGTTCTCGTAGCCGCAATCCTTGCCCGGCCCGAGCGCGCCGCATTCGTACGCCGCGAGACTGCGCACCGCGCTGACGGCGCGATCGACCGCGGCCAGCACGCCGGGGATCATCTTCTGCTCGGCCAGCGCCATCGCCGTGTTGGCGAAACCGCAGGCCGTGTCACCGGCAGGCACGCTGCCGGTGCGCCCGGCGATGTCCACAATGCGCGGCCAGAGGAAGCGCATATCCGCCACGCCCAGCACGCACAGCGAAAACAGAATCCCGCCGAGGTCGCCGGCCTGCAGCGCCTCGTCGTGAATCTCCTTGCCGCCGACGCTCTCGATGCTGAGCATGTCCGCGCCCGCGTCGCCGCACAGCTCGAACGTGCGCAGCATCTGCTCGTACAGCTCACCGGAGCGCATCACCGGCGGGCGCACCATCTCGCGCGTGTCGTTGGGCGTGGCGCGCAGCGCGGTGCGCAGACCGTGGCTGTGGCGCACCTCGGCGATTTCGGCCAGCAGCAGCTCGCAGATCTGCCGCGCCCAGTCCGGATGCTCGGTCATGGGCGGCAGCGTCTCGAACTCCACCACCATGCCCGGCACCTCCAGGCGCACCGCGCGTTCGAGGCCTTCACGAATCATCCGCCGGTAGTGCTCCAGGGCGCGCGGCATGGCCTCGGCGGTGACGGTCATCGCCGGCAACGTGAAGTTGAACTCGGGATAGACCACCCCCGCCCCGATCGTCAGCCCGCTGCGCGTCTGCACGGGCCGGGGTGCGTGGCCGAACAGGAGGTCGGCCGGCTCGTTGATGGCTAGATCATCGTACATCACGGCGCATGCTCCTTTCGGCGGCGCGTGCCGCCGATGTGCGGTCAGGCCGCCACCATGGCGCGCGCCTTTTCCACGGCACTGGCCGCGTCGGGCGCGTAGGCGTCGGCGCCGATCTCCTCGGCGAACTCGGCCGTCACGGGCGCGCCGCCGATCACGATGCGCACGCCATCGAGTCCCGCGCCGCGCAGCACGGCGATGGTGTCCTTCATGCCCGGCATCGTCGTGGTCAGCAGCGCCGAGAGGCCGACGATGTCCGCGTCATGCTCGCGCACCGCCTCCAGAAACTGCTCGGGCGTGACGTTCGTGCCCAGGTCGTGCAC
>JBMCXL010000033.1:0-14114 GCA_048621015.1 Phycisphaeraceae bacterium | reverse complement strand
TCAGTGGGCCGCGCTCGACTTGATGCGCTACATGTACCTCGCCGCGTTCGATGGCTACCTGATGCTCTACCAGCCGGCGACCTACCAGCGCACGGCCGAGCAGCTCAAGCGCACGGCGCAGCGCGCCGACGAGTACCGTGTCTACCGCTTCGGCGATAAAGAGCCTCCCAGCACTTACAGGCCCAAGCACCGCAACTTCGCCGACTACGCCTTCCACATGGTGCACCTGCTGCAGGACCCCGAGGCGCTGCGCTGGTTCCATCAACAGGTGTCCGCGCGCAAGAAGCCGCCCGAGCCGACCCACGGCGAGGACTTCCAGTACACGCCCTACAACTTCACCATGAAGGACGTGCAGGTCGCCCGCGAGCGCGCGATCCATCGCCTGTACCACCCCGGCTCGCCAAATCTGCGCCAGCGCCTCCTGCCTCAGTTCGATCTCAGCCGCGACCGCATGGATGCGCTGCGCCACATAAGGCGGCAGAGCCAGCGCTATCAGGAGTTGGTCCACGAGTTCGGCAACCAGGCGCTGGTCAGTTGGGCGCTGATGGCCGGCGGCGAAAGCTTTCAGGACCCGCGCCTGTTCCAGCGCATCAACTGGGCGCTGGTCTCGGACACCCCGTTCACGTTCGACCGCGGCATGCGCCTGCAAATGCTGGCGCAGATGCCTTACGAACGCTGGCAGCCGTGGGTCAACCGCGATGTGCGCTGGCTCACCAACGCGCTCAGCGACAAGGGCAACTGGGACTATCAGTACACCGGCGGCAACAACACCAGTTGGGGCGACCACGCCAACGGCGCCTACGGCGTGCTCGGTCTCTGGGGCGCCCAGCAGGCGGGTATGGAAATCTCGCTCGCCGCCTGGGAAGCCATCGACCAGCACTGGCGCATGACCCAGCAGAGCACCGCCGACGATCGGCCGGCCGGCTGGGCGGTGAACATGCTCAACGTCGAGGACGAGGGCGCCGACGAAGACGGCTTCCGCTCGCGCGTCTCCGGGCCGATGACCGCCGCCGGCGTCGCCACCCTCACCCTCACCGAACGCTTCATCTACGGCGCTCAACGCACCGACCCCGACGAGGAGAATGTTTCCACCCATCTCCAAAAAGGGATCGACTGGCTCGACCAGAACTTCACCCTCGACGACAGCGATCCGAGCGCCAACTGGTTCTACTACATGTGGACCATCCAGCGCGTCGGCCAGGCCACCGGCTACCGCACCTTCAACGGCATCGACTGGTTCCGCGACGTCACCGCCGAGATCCTCAACCGCCAGCAACCCAACGGCCTCTGGGAAGATCCCACCGGCCAGCAGGGTCCACTGGTCTCCACCGGCTTCGCCCTGCTCTACCTCGGCAACGCCCGCGCGCCCATTGCCATCTCCAAAATCCGCTTTGATGGCGAGTGGAACAACCGGCCGCACGATCTATGGAACTTCGTCGAATACGCCTCCGACCAGTACGAGGTCGAAAGCGGCTGGCAGATCGTCGAGGCCGACCAGCCCGTCTATCAACTCATCGAAAGCCCGCTTCTCTACCTGGCGACCGACGAGGCGTTCGAGCTTACACAGGAACAGATCGACCGCCTGCGCGAGTACATCCATGCCGGTGGCCTGCTCGTGCTGAATCCCGACCAGGCCGACGCCGGCGCCGCACGGTCCTTCAACCAACTCACCGAACAACTGTTCCCCGACCTTCAGATGCAGGACGTGCCTGACGACCACGCCTTCTATCACATTCATGAGCCGCTCCAGCCGTCGGTGCGCATGAAGATGATGCACAACGGTGTGCGCCCGCTGCTGGTGCAGTTCGTGCGCGACATCGGCGAAGGCTTGCAGGCCAACCAGATCGGCCGCAGCGGCAGCTTCACCGCGCTGAACAACCTCTATCTCCACAGCGTCAGCCTCAACCCGCGGCGCAGTCGGCTCGGCCGGCACTACGTCGTGCCGAACCAGCGCCACGCGCGCAACCTCTCGCGCTCGATCGAAGTGGTCCGGCTCCGTCACGGCGGCACGTACGACCCCGAGCCTCTCGCCCTGCCCCAGCTCAAGGCGCTGATGGCGCGCGATCACGATATGAACGTGCAGATCCAGACAATCGACCCCGCCGCCCTCTCCGACGAGCCGGTCGCCCTGCTGACCACCATCGGCGACGCCGAGTTGAGCGACCCGCAGGTCCAGGCGATCCGCGGCTGGCTCGAGCGCGGGGGCACGCTCTGGATCGACGCCGCCGGCGGCTCGCAGGAGGCGGCCCAGGACGCCAAGGCGCTGCTCGAGCGCATCGCCCCGGACAACACGCCCACGCGCCTCACCTCCGACTCGCCCATCATCTCCGGTCAGGATCTGCCCGGCGGGTTCAACAACCGCCGCATCGAGTTTCGCTACTACGCCCTGCGCGAGATGGGCCCGGTCACCCGCCCGCGACTCCAGACCGTGCGCATCAACGACCGCCCCGCCATCATCTACTCGCCCGAAGACCTGACCACCGGCCTGGCGGGCATCGAGCAGTGGGGTCTGTTCGGCTACACCATCGACTCCGCGCGCCAACTGCTGGCCAACAGCCTCCTCCATGCCCTTCAGGGCGACCCCACCGAAACCGCCGCGCGCTAGGTGCTAACCTTCAACGGCCAACTGCCAGCCCCTCTTAACGCCCGTCCTGAGCGAGTCCGCGAGCGAAGGGCGGGATCACCCTCGCTCCCCACCCCCTCCCACTTCCTATTACAATTCACCGGCCATGAGTCGACCCCAGAATGATCTCGCCCGCGCCCTCGACATCGAAGCCGTCATCGACGGCACGCGCCGCCTCGCCCCCGACGAAGCGCTGCGCCTCTACCACGAGGCGCCGATGCACGAGCTCGGCCGCTGGGCCGCCGCGCGCGCCGAGCAAATCCACGGCCCCGATGTCCGCACCTACATCATCGATCGCAACATCAACTACACCAACGTCTGCTCTGCCCACTGCACCTTCTGCGCCTTCCGCCGCGACGAGGACGACCACGACGCCTACCTGCTCTCCAAAAAGCAGTTGCGCGACAAGATGCAGGAGCTGTCCGACATCGGCGGCACCCAAGTGCTCCTGCAAGGCGGCATGCACCCCGGCCTGCCGCTGAGCTTCTACGAAGACATGCTCGCCGACCTCAAAAGCGCCTTTCCACACATCCACATCCACGGCTTCAGCCCGCCAGAGTTCGTCGAGTTTGTCGCCGTCTTCGACATCGAAGGCTTCCCGAAGACCGACCCGAAAAAGAGCCACGAACTGCCGCACGACGTCTGGCTCGCCAAGCTCGAAACGATCATGAAGCGGCTGATGGACGCCGGCCTCGACTCCATCCCCGGCGGCGGCGGCGAGATCTTCGCCGAAGCAATTCGCGACCGTATCGGCTTGGGCAAGGCGACCGCCGAGCAGTGGCTCGAAGTGATGTCCGTCGGCCATAAGCTCGGCATGTTCACCAGTGCGACCATGATGTTCGGCCACATCGAGGGCGTCGCCGACCGCATCGACCACATGCGCCGCGTGCGCGACTGGCAGGACCACGCCATCGCGGAGAACTATCCCGGCCGCTACGTCAGCTTCATCAGTTGGCCGTTCCAGCGCGAGAACACCCCGCTCGGCCGCGTGCCGGACTGGGACCCGACCTGTGGCGAGCCTTTTGCCGGTGATGTGCTCGCGGAAAAGGTCTACGCCGGCGCGGTCGATCCCACCGACCGCAAGGCATGCGCCAACGCCGTGCCCGCGTTCGGCAAAACGGTGCGCATGGCCGGTGCCAGCGAGTACCTGCGCATGCAGGCGATCTCGCGCCTGTTCCTCGACAACATCCACTCCATCGGCTCGTCCTGGGTCACGATGGGTCCGAAGATCGGCCAACTCGGCCTGTTCTACGGCGCCAACGACATGGGCAGCGTGATGATGGAGGAGAACGTCGTCAGCGCCGCCGGCACCACTTACTGTCTCGACGAGCCGGTGCTATGCAAGCTTATCCGCGAAAGCGGCTTCACGCCGGCGCAGCGCGACAACCGCTACCAGTTCATCAAGGTGCACGACGGCGACGACGCGCCCGACCGCCAGGTCACCGACTGGTCCCGGCACCGCGCCAAGCAACTGCACATCGAACAGGGCAGCCAACCCGGCGACGAAGGCGACACCGTCCCGCTCACGATCGGCAGCGAAGACTGAGTCCGGTTTCAAGTTCAGACAACGGCGGCGAAGCCGCCTGCCAAATCGAAACTCGAAACCCGGAAATTGAAGCTCACCCCCTCGGCGCATGAGTAAATTCGCGCATAGCTCTGCCCGTGCGACGACGCCCCCCGCCGGTCCTCCGTGGCTGCCTGCGGCGCATGATCGGCTCTGGGTCGATCGGCGCTGGCTGATCGTCACTTTCGCGCTCACCGCCGCCGCACTGAGCTTCTTCGGCTGGCGGGCGCTGTTGAACATCGCCATCGCCGGCGGCGCCGCCACGATCGTTCACGCGCTGATCGCCTGGGGCGTGCGCGCCGCGCTCCCGCAGCGACGCCTCGATTCAACGTGGCATGCGCTGGCGCTGGGCGCGTTGCTCGGCCTCTGCCTGCCGCCGCTGGCCGCCCCGTGGTTCGTCGCCATCGCCGGCGCGGCACTCGGTGCGATCGCCCATGTCGTGGGACGCGCGCATCCGCTGCGCGTGCATCCGGTGGCGCTGGTCATGAGCGCGACACTGCTACTGGCAGGCGCCGCACCGTTCCTCGAGCACGGCCTGCTTCCGGAGACGGCGCCGATCCTGCGTCCGAATCGGCTGATCGTGGGCAATCTGCACGACGCGCCGACCGCGCCCGACTGGCCGACGACACTCGACCCGTGGTGGCACACCGCCGCGGGTGCGGGCGAAGGGGATACGGTGCTGCGGCCGGTGCCTGCGCGGACGTTCCTCGTCGAGGCGCCGCGCTACCTGACGGAGCCGGCCACGTTCAGTGAAGCGGTGCGCAGTCGGCGGCTGCCGTCGCTGGCGGCTGTGGTGCTCGGCGCGGCACCGGGCGCGGTGGGCGCGACGAGCGTAGGCCTGCTGCTGGTGATGGGGCTCTGGCTGATGTATGAACGGCTGGCGCGTCCGGGCACGGCACTGGCGGCAGTGTTCGGCGCAGCGGTGGCGGTGTGCGCGATGCCGGTGATGATCGGAGAGACCTGGACCTGGGCGCTGGGTGAGCTGGTGGTGATGAGCGCGCCGATGGCGGTGCTGTTCATTGCGCATGTGCTGCTTGCCTCGCTGCTGCCGATGATCGTGCTGGTGCTGGCGCCGGAGGGTCAGCCGATGAGCGCGGCCGGTCGACTGGTGTATGGCCTGCTGATCGGCGCCGGCGCGGTCGCGGCGATGTGGTGGTTCGAGCGGCCGGAAGGGGCGTACCTGGCGCTTGGGATGGCGGGGCTGCTGGCGCGCCCGCTCGATGCGCTGCGCCGCGAGCAATTCAAATCGGCCAGCTCGACAGATTGAAGTGCGCCGGCGCGCTTACCCATCAATAGCTGTGTTCTTCCAGCTCGACCTCGCCGCGGAAGGTCCAGTAGACGATGGCGGTGTAGGTGAGCACCAATGGTGTGCCGATGGCGGCGACGATCGTCATCACCGTCAACGTCGTAGCGCTGGAGGCGCTGTTGAACACGGTCAGACTGTTCTCGGGATTCGGCACGCTCGGCAGCATCACCGGGAAGAGCGCGAGACTGAACAGGCCCACAAACGCGCCGATCGCCACGCACGACGAAAAGAACGCCTGCAAAGGCCGGCCGTGATAAATCGCGCGCGGAATGTTCGCGATCGCCAGCACGTTCAGCACGACCACGACACCCGCCCACGGCCAGCGTTCGAAGTTCATCGTGGCCCGCTCAACCGAAACGAGCGTGTAGATCGTTGTCAGCACGTAGAGCACGAGAAACAAGCCCCACGTGTGCCACATCCATTCGCGCAGACGGTCGCGCAGCTCACTATCGGGTGTTTTCAGGTAAAGAAAGATCGCCCCGTGCATGAGGAACATGGCGACGGTGAACGCGCCGACCAGCAGCGCGTAGGGATTGAACAGATCGAGAAAGCTGAATGCCGGCTCGCCGCGCTCGTTGAGCGGCAGGCCCTGCATGGCGTTGCCGACCGCGAGGCCGAACACGACCGTGGGCAGCAGACTGCCGAGGAAGAAGCCCCAGTCCCAGAAGCGCCGCCAGACGCTCACGTGCATCTTGCTGCGAAACTCCAGGCTCACTGCGCGCAGGATCAGGCCCAGCAGCACGAGCATCAGCGCGTTGTAGAAGCCGGAGAAGACGGTGGCGTAGACTTCGGGGAACGCGGCCATCATCGAGCCGCCGAAGACGATCAGCCACACCTCGTTGCCGTCCCAGAGCGGGCCGATCGCGTTCATGAAGATGCGCCGCTGCTGATCGCTTTTCGCGAGAAACGGATGCAGCATGCCCACGCCGAGGTCGAACCCGTCGAGGATCGCGTACCCGGCGAGGAAGATGCCGAGAAAGATGAACCAGAGGATGGCGAGGAATTCGTGGGTCATGGGTGGTGTGGATTGGGGGTTGGGGTTTAAGGGTGGAGATTGGGGTTTCAAGTTCGGGCGGAAATGGTGCGTTTGAAGCGTGTGCGTGTTCGGGCGCGCACCGGACTGGTCGCTTAAGCGACCGGTCTGCCCCAATCCCTAATCCCTAGTCTTCTTCTTTCGCCTCCGTCATCGAGTCTTCGTGCCCGGCGCGGCCCGCGGTGGCGCGGCGCATGCCTTCGGGCGACGTGTGTTCGGGCATCTCCACCGGCTCGGGGCCCTGCTGAATCTTGTGATTCAAAATGAAAAGCCAGACCGCGCCGAGCAACAGATAGATCAAGCCGAACATGATGATCGACCCGAGCACCTGCTCGGCCGACAGCACCGCGCTCACGCCGTCGCTGGTCAGCAAGCCTTCCTCCAGGCGATACTGAATGTGGCCGGCCTCGTTCAACACCGGCTCACCGCTCGCGTCGCGCACCACTGACGGATGCACCACCCACGGCTGCCGACCCACCTCCGCCGCCACCCAGCCGAGCTGGTTCGCGATCACCGGCCCGATCACCGCCACCACGAACACCCACATCAGCCAGCGCTTCTGATACAACGTCCCACGCAAGCGCAGCACACTGGCAAACAACGTCAGCACGATGAAAAAGATCCCCAGCCCCACCATCGTGTGATAGCTCATGAACGACAGCCATACCGGCGGCCAGTGCTTGCGTGGAAAGCGATCCAATCCGATCACCGGCTCGCTGGCGTCCTGATGCACCAACAGGCTCAATCCGCCGGGGATCGCGAGGTTGCCGTGCACTTTGCCCACTTCTTCATCCGGCCAGCCGAAGATCGTCAGATCGGCCGGGCCCGTCTGGAAGTGCCCCTCGAACGCGGCGAGCTTGGCCGGCTGCTGCTCGGCGACCATCTCGGCGTTGAAGTGGCCCGACACGGCCGCGGCGATGCTCGAAACGGTCGCGAGAATCAGCGCGCCGGTGAACGAACGGTGCGCGAAATCCGTGTGCCGGCCCTTGAGGATGTACCACGCCGAGATCGACATGATGAAGAACGCGCCCATGATGAAGCAGCCGATCAGCGTGTGTGTCAGCCGCTCGATCGTGGACGGGTTGAACAGCATCGCCCAGAAGTCCACGATCTCGGCGCGCATCACCGGCTCGCCATCGACAAACCACGGCTCGCCGTCGCGCGTCATCTGCACGATGTGGTGGCCCGCCGGCGTCTGCTGCCAACTATTGGCCACGATGATCCACACCGCGCTGAACATCCCGCCCAGCGCCACCATGAGCGTGGCGAAGAAGTGAAACTTCGGCCCGACGCGATTCCACCCGAACACGAGCACCGCGAGAAAGCCGCTTTCCAGGAAAAACGCGAAGATCCCCTCCGCCGCCAGCGCGCTGCCGAACACGTCGCCGACGAAGCGCGAGTAGGCCGCCCAGTTCGTGCCGAACTCGAACTCCATCACGATGCCCGTCGCCACGCCGATGGCGAACGTCAGCGCGAAGATGCCGGTCCAGAACTTCGCTGCGGTCTCATAGATCGGCTCGCGCTTCCAGAGATACATCCCCTCCAGATAGACCAGCACGATACCCATCCCGATCGTGAGCGGCGGGAACAGGTAATGGAACATGATCGTCAGAGCGAACTGAAGCCGCGACAGCAGTACAACGTCCATTCGAGCCCTCCCTCTCTCCGACAACCACGTGGCGGGGTTAAATCCTAGGCCCAATCGGGCGGCGTTGCATCCCGTCAGCGCCGATCGACGCCCTCTCCAAGCGTCCCCCCCAGACGTTAATGCGAAGTTCACCCGAGCACCCGCCCCGCCCCGCTCATGCCTCGGGACTGATGCCGCGGCCTCTTCCCGAGACCAGCCGTCGGCGCGCAAAGGCGCCGCTGCCCTACAATCGGGCACGGATGCGGCCTTCAGATACAGGAGCCGATTGATGCGAGCGATGGTGATGACCGACTTCGGCGGCCCGGACGTATTGAAGATGCAGGACATGCCGGAGCCGACCCTCGGCGAGCAGGACGTGCTCGTCGAGGTGCATGCCACGGCCGTGAACCCCGTGGACACAAAGATCCGCGAAGGCGGGATGGGCCAGAATCAGCCGCCGATGATTCTTGGCTACGACGTCTCCGGCATCGTGCGCGAGGTCGGCTCGATGGTCAGCGCCTTTCGTGTGGGTGAGGAAGTCTATGCCTCGCCCGACCTGACACGCCCCGGCGCCGATGCGGAGCTGGTCGCGGTCGATGCGCGGACGATCGCGCACAAGTCCAGCCGATTATCTCATCTTGAGTCTGCCGCACTGCCACTGGTCACCATCACCGCCTGGCAGGCGCTGCACCACCGGGCGCGTCTGCACCAGGACGAAACCGTGCTCATCCACGGCGGCGCCGGCGGGGTGGCGCACATCGGTCTGCAACTGGCAAAGCTGCACGGCTGCCGCGTGATCACCACCGCCAGCACCGATGAATCGCGCCAACTTTGCGAACAGTACGGTGCGGATGTGATCATCGACTATCAGAACGAGGACGTGGTCAAGCGCGTGAACGCTGAAACCGACGGCCGCAGATGTGATGTGGTGTTCGACACCGTCGGCGGCGAGGTATTCAACCTGTCGCTGGATTGCGTGGGCGTGCATGGCCGACTGGTGACGATCCTGCCGCCGCCGGAGAACGCGCCGATCCAGAAGCTGTTCCTCAAGGACGCGACGATCGCGCTGGAGTTCATGGGCGCCGCCACGATGTTCGGCACCTGCCCGCAGCGCCAGGGCGAGATCCTCCAGACTGTCGCCGAGCTGGTCGATGCCGAGAAACTCAAGCCACACGTGAGCCACACATTCCCGCTGGAGCAGCTCCCCGACGCCCACCGGCAGCAGGAAACCGGCCACACCCATGGCAAGATCGCGGTGACCGTGAAAGAGTGAAGCGGATCTGGCCACAGATGAATGCAGAGAGACTCAGTTAAAACGTCCCATCGAAAGCGCGAAGGACAGAAGCAAGAGAAACAGATGTTCTGGGCCCTTCGCGCTCTTCGCGAAGCCTGTTTCGTTTCGATCTATGTTTTGCTGTGGCTAAAGAACTCATCCAGGAGGGCACACCATGGCCATCGACCCGTCCCGTCCGCTGCGCCTCGACAAACGCAATGCGATGATCGGCGGTGTCTGCGCCGGAGTGGCCGACTACATCGGCTGGGACATCACGCTCGTGCGCGTGCTCGTGGTGATCCTCACCATCGTGACCGGCGTCTGGCCCGGCGTGATCGCCTACATCGTGCTCTGGCTCATCACCCCGCCCGCAGGCGTCGGCAGCAGCAGCGAACAACAACATGAGCCGCGACATACCGCGCCCCGTTCGCAGGAGCCCGACCAGGGCGATCGCGGCGGCGGAATCTGACAAAGCAGGCATCGCAGGAAAAACAGGGAACGCAGAAAATCAGAGATGCGGCCGCAGGTCGCACCTCTGACCTCCGTCGCCTGTGACTGCCGTGTTTCGTGCTTCGCTCAGGGCCACACAACCACTTCGCGCTCGAGCTGCACCCCGAAGCGCTGCGCCACCGTCTCCTGAACGTGCTCGATCACCGCGAGCACGTCACACGCCGCGGCCCCCTCCTCGGCGACGATGAAGTTCGCATGCACCTCCGAAACGCGCGCCTTGCCGACCGCATGCCCCTTCAACCCCGCGCGGTCGATCAACGCGCCGGCGCCCGCGCCGTCAGCGGCATCCTTCGGCGGGTTCTTGAACGCACAGCCCGCTGAACTGGCGCCCATCGGCTGGCTCGTTTTCTTGTAGAAGAAGGTCTCCTTGACGCGCCGCATCAGCGCGTCGGGATCATCCTCGCCCAGTCCGAACGCCGCTTCGAGAATCAGCGGCGCGTGGATGTTCGTATGCCGATAACCGAAGCTCAGCTCGCTGCGCGGCAGGTCGTACACCTCGCCGGTCCAGTCCATCACGCGCACGCGCTGCACGTGCGAACCGATGTCGCCGAACGCCCCGCCCGCATTCATGCGCACCGCCCCGCCGACCGTCGCCGGGATGCCCGCCACCTGCTCCAGCCCCGCGAGCCCGCGCCGCGCCGCTTCGAGCACGAGCTTGAACAGGTCATAGCCCGAGCCGACGATCAGCGTCGCCCCCTCGGCGCGCAGCTCCCCGAACGCCGGCGCGCTCAGCTCGATCACCACGCCCGGCACGTCGTCGGCCACCAGCAGATTCGCGCCGCTTCCAAGCACGCGCACCGGCACCGCACGTTCATGGCAGCGCTGCATCACCGCCGCGAGCTGCTGCACCGAAGTGGGCTGCGCCAGCGCCTCGGCCCGCCCCCCCACGCCGTACCACGTGCGCGGGCCGAGCGGTACGTCGCGCGTGTGCGGGACGTCCAGCTCGATCAGCAGCGCGGCGGCGCCAGCCGACGGGTCATCGTTCGAGACGGTGGAGGGATGCGAGGTCACGAAAACAGTTCCTCATCTCATGTTGGCCGGGCCCGATCTGCCGCTCGCGGCTCCGCGACACGCCCCGGTACGCCAGCGGCCGCCCGGGGCGGCGGACGACGGGAGGCGAGGCGGCCTGCTGCCACGGACCACGCGGCTGTCCGTTTCATCGGCCAGACGGTGCCGCCGGTTCCACATTCCCCGCGGCCGCATCCGCCATTCTACGCCGTCGCCGCAGCGTACTAGCGTTAGGAGAAACCGAGGAAGGAGGGTGCCCGCCATGGCCGCCTCAACGCAATCGCTCCCACCGACACCACAGGACGTTCAGCGGCAACTCCGCCGCGAGCGCTGGCGACTGCTGGTCCGCCTCGACGCCGCGCTGGACAAGCCGATGATCGGCCTGGCCGTGGTGTGGCTGGTGCTGCTGGTCATCGATCTGACCGAGGGCCTCAACCAGCCGCTGTTGATCGTGCACTACACGATCTGGGGGCTGTTCATCGCCCAGTTTCTGATTGCGCTGACCATTGCGCCGCTGCGCCTGACGTACCTGCGGCGCAACTGGCTCACGGCCGTATCGCTGATGCTGCCGGCGCTGCGTCTGCTGCGCGTGGTGCAGGTTCTGCGCGGCTTGCGCGCCGCACGGGCGGCGCGCTGGCTCGCGTCGGGACATACCGCCCGTTCACTCAGCCTCGTGCGCCTGGTCGGCTCGGTCAATCGCGGCATGCGCAGCGCCTACGCCGTGCTCGGCCGGCGCGGACTCGGGTACATGATCGCGATCACGCTGATCGTCATCTTCGCCGGCGCGGCCGGCATGACGTACTTCGAAAGCCCCGTCGCCGTCGAGGCCGCCAGCGACACCTCGCTCGAGCCGAACCGCGCCGGCCTGCGCGGCTATGGCGATGCACTCTGGTGGACCGCGATGGTGATGACCACGCTCGGCAGCGACTACTGGCCGATCACGCCGCTCGGCCGGCTGCTCGGCTGGATGCTCTCGGTTTACGCGCTGGCGGTGTTCGGCTACATCACCGCCACGATCGCGACGATCTTCCTCGGCCCGCGGCCTGAGCCGGGCCGACCGCGCGATGAAAGGGCCGAACTTCGCCGCGAGAACGCACGGCTGCGCGCCGAGTTGGAGCAACTGCGGCGCCGTGCAGCCTGACATCGCTGCACCTCCCGACAGATGCGAGTCTGTTATCATGTACCTCACCTGTCATGCCTCAATACACGCCACCCAACGTACTCGTCGTAATGAGTGATCAGCACCACCCGCGCTTCATGGGTTGTGCCGGTCACCCATTGATGCACACGCCGAACCTGGATCGTCTCGCCGCCCGCGGCACGCGCTTTGCCAGCGCATACTGCAACTTCCCGCTGTGTGGTCCGTCGCGCATGTCATTCATGACCGGTCGATACGCCTCCGAGATCGGCTGCATCACGAACCACGATCAACTCGCCAGTGACACGCCCACGTTCGCCCACGCGTTCGGCGCAGCGGGCTATGACACGCTCCTGTGCGGGCGCATGCACTTCAATGGCTCCGACCAGCGTCACGGCTTCCGACAGCGTCTCATCAGCGACGTCAAAGGCCGGGAGCTGTGCCCGCAGGGCGAACCGATCAAGGTCGTGCTCGATTCGCTGAGCGATACGACAGGTCCAAACGCCCGCGCGATCCGCAAGAGCGGACCGGGCACGTGCGGATACCTGGCGTATGACGAGGCGGTGACCGACACGGCCGTGCAATGGCTGCGCGAGCGCGGGGCGCAGCAGGAGCAGCGGCCGTTCATGCTGACCGTCGGCTACGTCGAGCCGCACGCGCCTTTCGTGGCGTATCCCGACGACTTTTATCGCTACAACGACAGGATCGGCGTCGATGACCTGCCGCAGCCGCACCCGGAGACGCTGCACCCGGAGCTGCGCCGTTTTCAACGGCGGGCGCAGTTGGAGGATGCCGAGCCGGTGCCGACCGAGGACCAGCGTCGGGCGCGCGCGGCGTACCACGGCATGTGCACGTTCGTGGACCGCCAGCTCGGGCGGGTGATGGATGCACTGGAGCAGGCGGGGCTGAACGAAAACACGATCGTGGTATACACCTCCGACCACGGCGAGCAGCTCGGCGAGCACGGGATGTGGTGGAAGCACACGTTCTATGAAGGTTCCATTGGTGTGCCGATGGTGATGTCCGGCCCGGGCGTGCCCGCGGGGCGCGTCGTGGAAGAGAATGTGAGCCTGGTCGATCTGCCGCCGACGCTGCTGGATCTGGCGGGCGCGCCGGCGATTCCACATGCGTCGGGTCGCAGCTTCAGATGTCTGCTCGAAGGTCAGGTGGAGCCGTGGCCGAACGAGGTGTTCGCGGAGGCGTACTGGTCGGCGGCGAGCGAGCATCTGCATTACATGATTCGGCGCGGGCCGTGGAAACTGAACCGGTATCCGGGGTTTGAGCCGCAGCTTTTCAACCTGGCGGATGATCCGGAGGAGACGCGCGATCGCGCCGGCGATGCGGATTGCCGGGCAGTGCGCGCGCTGCTTGAGAGTCGGCTCGATGAATGGACCCGAGCGCATCCCCCCACAGCGCATCCGTTGGCACGGGGCGAAACGCGCGGCTGGATCCAGGAGGCGCTGTTCAACTGCGACCTGACGGAGCCGGATGCGCCGTGGTACGACCCGGACAATCCGCCGGAGAATCGGATCGATCCGGTCGAGTCCTCCGCCGCAACCACGTCAACGGACTAGCTCAGCGTGGCAGGTCGTCGACCAGATCGTGCGGCGGCGCCGCGTCGCTTCTGCCAATCACGGTGATGCTGCCGTCGGTCTCCAGCACCCCCGCCTGCACCTGCTGCATCGACAGCATGCCCTGCTCGCGTGCGGCGGCTTCGACCTCTTCGCGCGTCACGCGCTCGCGACGCAGCATGGCATCAAGAAAATGACCGTCGTAGTAGAGCAGGCTGGGCGTGGCCTTGACCAGTTTCTGGAAGCGCGGCGAGCGCACCGACAACCACGTGATGACCGCCTGCCCGAACACGAGAAAGGCGAACGCGGTGATACCATCGGCCAAAGTGGTTTGTTTCGATAACAGGATTGTGGCGAGCGCGGAGCCGAATGCGACGGTGATGATCAGGTCGAACGCGTTCATCTTCGACAGCGTGCGCTTGCCGGAAATGCGCAGCAGGACGATGAGCACGATGTAGGCG
>JBMCXL010000032.1:0-14382 GCA_048621015.1 Phycisphaeraceae bacterium | reverse complement strand
GCGCTCGACCACTGCTCATCCGTTTTGACCTTCGCCCGCTTCGCAGTGTCTAATGGCGGGTCCGCGCCTGCGCGCGAGGAGGGAGGAGCCCGCCATGGCTGAGCAGCGTCCGAACATCCTTTTCATCTTCTCCGACCAGCAGCGCTGGGACACGATGGGCTGCTACGGCCAGCGCCTCAACATCACGCCGCACCTGGATCAACTCGCGCGCGAGGGCGTGAAGTTCGAGCACGCGTTCACGATGCAACCCGTCTGCGGGCCGGCGCGCTCGTGCATGCAGACCGGCCAGTACGCCACGCAGACCGGTTGCTTCACCAACCACCGCGCGCTGCCGAGCGGCACGCCCACGCTCGCCGCGTCGCTCAACGACGCCGGCTACGAAACCGCCTACATCGGCAAGTGGCACCTCGCCAGCGATCGCGACGGCGAAAACTTCCGCACCACGCCCGTGCCGCCCGAGCGCCGCGGCGGTTATCAGCACTGGATGGCCAGCGACGTGCTCGAGTTCACCAGCCACGGCTACGAAGGCTACTTCTTCGACACCGACGGCAACCGCGTCGACTGGGAAGGTTATCGCGTCGACAAGACCACCGACTACGCGCTCGACTACCTGCGCGATTACGCGACGCGCCGACCGATTGATGAAAACGGCAGCGACAAGCCGTTCTTCATGTTCATCTCCTACATCGAGCCACACCATCAGAACGACCTGGACCGTTACGTCGGCCCGATCGGCTCCAAGCAGCGCTTCGACGACTACGACACGCCCGGCGACCTAGCCGCGTTCGATTCGCCCGGCAGCCCCGGCCCGGACTGGCGCCAGCACTACCCCGACTACCTCGGCTGCTGCTGGTCGATCGATCAGAACGTGGCACGCCTGCGCGAGACGCTGGCGCTGCACGGCCTCGACGAGAACACGCTCATCATCTACACCTCCGATCACGGCTGCCACTTCCGCACGCGCAACCGCGAATACAAACGCTCCTGCCACGAAGCCTCGATTCACGTGCCACTCATCCTCGCCGGCCCGGGCTTCACCGGCGGCAGGACCGTCAACGAGCTGGTCAGCCTCATCGACCTGCCGCCGACCGTGCTGCACGCGGCGGGTGCGCAACCGCTGCCGGCACAGGCGGGCCGGCCGGTGCAGCCGCTGGTGAATGGTGACGTAACCGACTGGCCCGGCGAAGTGTTCACGCAGATCAGCGAAGCGCATCTCGCCCGCGCGATGCGCACGCAGCGCTGGAAGTATGCGATCACCGCGCCGGACGACAAGGACCCGGTGCGCGACGCCACCAGTGCGCATTACGTCGAGTCGCACCTGTACGACCTGGAGAACGACCCGCACGAGTTGAACAACCTCGTCGCCGACCCCGCGCACGTGGAGACGCGCGCCGATCTCGCCGCGCGCCTGAAACAGCGCATGCGCGCCATCGGCGAACCAGAGCCAACCATCACCCCCGCCGAGGCGGCCGCGATGTCTTAAGCCGAACCTGAGCGCAGCGAAGGTCCGGATGTTTTCTTTCCTGCCCACCCATCGGAACCCGCGCATGAACCTCCCGCGTTTCCTGTTCTGCTCGCTCGCGCTCATGGCGCTGACCACGCCCGTTCACGCCCAGACGGGGGCGGGACTGGTGCAGTCGCCCTGGCAAGGCGAATCGCGCACCGAAGTGGCCGGCGGCGTCTACTGGTACGACGAAGCCGACATCGACGACACGGACAACGACCTCGACCTGATGCGCTACGAAACGCGCGGCCGATACCGCTCGGAAACGTCCGGCCATGGCGACGAGTTGCGCTTTGGCTACGACCTGTTGCACCTGGACCTGCACACGTCCGATCCCATGTTGCCCGAGCGCTTGACCGACGTTTCGCTGGCGACGTCGTGGACGCGCGCGCTGGACCAGGGCCGCAGCGTTGGCGGCGTCGCGGGCATCGGCTACGCGGGCGATGCGCCGTTCGGCGAGGGCGATGCGGTCTATTTTCAGGGCGATCTGATTTACGATCAGCCGCTCAGTGAGCAGTCCAAGCTGACGTTCACGCTCAACTACCACGGCAACCGCACCATCTGGCCGGACGTGCCGCTGCCGCTGGTCTCGTACACGCGCCGCGCCAGCGACGAGCTGATCTACACGATCGGCGTGCCCTTCACCTCGTTCCGCTGGCAGCCGATGGAGCGGCTGACCGTCACGGCGACGTACCTGCCGGTGGTGACGGTCGATGCGCGCGTGGAGTACGAGCTGAACGAAGCGTGGCGCATCTTCGGGCAGTTCGACAACGTCAACGACCCGTTCGTGGTCGACGGCAACGAGGATCGGCGGCTGTTCTTCCGCCAGCGCCGGCTCGAAGCGGGCGTGCGCTACCTGCCGAGCGAGCGCGTCGAATGGACCTTCGCCGCGGGCTACGCCTTCGACCAGGAGTTCGAGCGCGGCTGGGACGTGCGCGACACCGACACCGTGCGCGAGCTGGACGACACGCCGTTCGTGCGCGCCGCGGTGGGATTTCGGTTTTGAGATTAGCCACAGATGAACACAGATAAACACAGATGGGGAGGAAGAACCACAGAGGGCACAGAGAAAGAGATAAAAAGAGAAAGAATAAGGCAATCAATATCCCTGTTTCTCTCTGTGCCCTCTGTGCTCTCTGCGGTGAATTCTTCTTCTGATTCTTATCTGTGTTTATCTGTGTTCATCTGTGGCTAATATTCTGCATCGTAAGAGGTCGATCTGTATGTTGAAGTTGAACGAACCGCCCGCGCATCCGTTGGTCGCCGCGTCGATTCTGTCGGCGGACTTCGGCCGCATGGCCGAGGAGTGCCGCGACGTGCTGGACAAGGGCGCGGACCTGCTGCACCTGGACGTGATGGACGGGCATTTCGTGCCGAACCTGACGATGGGCGCGGACATGTGCCGGGCGCTGCGGCGACACTTTCCCGCGACGTTTCTGGACGTACACCTGATGGTCGAGCGGCCGGGCGAGTACGTGACGATGTTCGCCGACGCGGGGGCGAACCTGTTCGCGTTTCACGTGGAGGTCTGTCACCCCCAGCGGCCGCACGGCGAGGATGCCGACTCGCTGATCGACCGCATCCACAGCGAGGGGATGGCCGCGGGCATCGTGATCAACCCGCCCACGCCCGCCGAGGCGCTGGAGCCGTGGTTGTCCGAGGTGGACCTGGTGCTGGTGATGAGCGTGAACCCGGGGCGCTCCGGGCAGAAGTTCATGCCCGAGGTGCTGGACAAGGCGCGGTGGGTGAAGCAGCGCATCGGCCCGCAGACGCGCCTCGAAATGGACGGCGGCCTCAACCCGCAGACGGCGCGCCAGGCGGTGCGCGCCGGTGTCGATGTGCTGGTCACCGCCTCGGCCCTGTTCGGCGCCAGCGACCGGGCGAAGGTGATCGAGCAGTTGCACCACGCGCGCGGCTGACTGGTTGAGCGGTTCCATCGCGCGGCCATTGCCTCAACCGCGCGACTTCTTCTTCTGTCTTGCGACGTTCGGCCGCGAACCGCTTCCCTTTCTGCCCATTTCTTTGGCGACACCATACGATCCGGTTGGCCCGTTTGGCGGGTGTGCCTAGCGTTGCGCGGGCACGCGCTGTGGTGGGTGCATGCGGTCCGGGGTGTTCATTTCCGCATCCTCGACCGATCGACCGATTCAGGAGGAGCGCCATGAGCGAGTTCGTTCAAGGGGTGGCCGAGTGGGGAGCTGGCGGGCTGGAGCTGCTGGGGCTGGGCGTCATCGTGCTGCTGGCCCTCTACGCGCTGATCTCCGCGGCCGTCCAGTTGGCCCGGCGGGTCGAGGGGGGACAGCTCTTTCGCCAGACCCGCCACCGCCTGGGTCGCGGCATCCTGCTGGGGCTGGAGCTTCTGGTGGCTGCGGACATCGTTCATACGGTCGCGGTCGACCTGACCTTCACCAGCCTCGGGGTGCTGGCGATCATCGTGGCCATCCGAACGTTCCTCAGCTTCACCCTGGAGGTGGAGCTGAGCGGCCGCTGGCCGTGGCAGGGTCGGCAGGAGCAGGAGCAGGAGCAGGAGCAGGCGGAGCGCTGAGTGGAGCGGGGCTTGAATTTTTTCGGTGGGGGTGACTATCCGGGCCTGAATCGTTTCTTATTGCGTGTGCGCAAGTTACAGAATCGCCGCTTCCGCCCGTGGAGCGCGAGGGGGGCGTCGGTGCAAAAATGTGTTGCGTGGTGGGGCATTGTGGGGTACCATCCCACACTTGAATAGCGGGAGATGCGGGAGCCTCACTTGGTCTTCACGGGCACCTATGAGCACACGATCGACAGCAAGAATCGCCTGGCCATCCCATCTGACATCCGCCATCAGATTCAGCGGCAGATGGGCGCGGCCGAGGGCGATGCGATCTATCTCTACGTGACCCTCGGGGAGGACCAGTCGCTTTCGCTGTACACGGAGGAAGGTTTCGAGCAGCGGGCGCGGGAGTTGGACAACTCCGAACTCGCCCCGCAGGACCTGCTGGACTACGAGCGAATGCTGTTCTCGCTCGCCCGGCGGGCGGAGTTGGACAAGCAGGGCCGGGTGCGGTTGCCCGAGAACCTGCTGAAGCAGACCGGACTCGGATCGGAGGTCGTGCTGCTGGGCGTGAAGGATCACCTGGAAGTGCGCGACCGCAAGAGCTGGATGGATCACGTGCAGCAGGTCCTCCAGCAGCAGCCGCAGATGCTGATGAACCCCCGCCGGGCGATGAGGCGGGAGTGAGAAGAGAAGACAGGAGACAGGAGACAGAATGCGGAAAGAAGACAGCGGGCCGCGTGGGCGGCATTCTGACTTCTGTCTTCTGAATTCTGACTTCTGAATTCCGGCTTCTATTTTTCCGCCGACGCGGATGGTCGGCCGGGCTGGTCAGGCAGGGACGCCGCCGCGGGCAACGGACTGCTCGCGGATAGTTTCAGCCCAAAGCGAAACGGGCGGCGGCAAGGAGCCACCGCCCGCGGTTGAAAAGTCAGCGAAGGCAGAACGGACTCGCGCCGCTGCCGCATGCGACCGGAGCCGATTCCGTCCGAGCCAGGGACGGCCAACGGAATCCGGTGGCCAGCGCATCAGTGATCGGATGCTTCCAGCAGCTTCCGCTCCTTGCTGGCGCCGTCGTGTGCGACAGGGCACCTTCGCTGATTTTTATCATACCACGCCGCCCGACCGCCCCCGGTGCCTCCAGGGGCGGCGCCGGCGCTTGCGTCTTTCAAATCATTGCAGGCGATCGAGTTATTTCTTTCGCCCCGTTGCAAATTTTCCATCCGCCGACAGAACCTTCCCCGGGCGTGCGGCGTAATACCTTCCGAACGCCGGCCACTCCACACCGCGGCGACGGGACGCGCCGCCGACGTGAGACGCCAGCGCTCGTTTGCGAGACAAGCTTTCCTCGCATGCCCAATCTTTCTCCTCCGCCATGCCCCCCGGGTTCCGGCCTGAGGGGCATGGTTTTGCGCGGACCGTGCGGCGGTATCTCGTCAGCGCGCTGTGTGCTTCACGCCCGGCACACAGCAGCCTTCGGCGTGCTGTGTGGCACCCATCAAGGGTAAAAGCCATCACAGCGTCTAGCGCACGCTCAATCCAGGCGTCGCGGCTGCGCTCTCAACCCCCCTCCCTCTCAGGAAGGGGCCGGAGGAGGGTCGTGCGACCTGCAACCATGAGCGCCGATGCGCGTGATGGTGGTGCGCGTGCCGCTGATGCGCGTGAGGATGACACAGGGTCAACGTGCGCCCCACCCTCCCCCTGCCCCTCCCTGAGAGGGAGGGGGGTTGAGGGCGTCTGTCGCGCGCTGCATCTGGATGGGATGCGCTTAATAGGATGTGGCGCGGGGGTTGCTTTTGCGGGGAGATGATGTGAGTGCTGATGCCGACGCTGATGATTCGCTTCGTCTGTTCATCGCGGTGCCCTGCGTGGCGTCGCGGGGGTTGCGGCGAGTGATCGCGGCGCTGGAGGAGCTGCGGCCGGGGGTGAAGCCGGTGGACCCGGAAGCGCTGCACTTGACGCTGCGGTTCCTGGGGCCGACGCCGCGCCGGCGTGTGACGGTGCTGGGCGAGGCGTTGCGGCGCGCGGTGGACGCGGCGCGGGTGGGGCCGATCGAGGTGCGGTGGGCGACACTGGGGCGATTTCCGACCGGGCAGCGCAAGCCGGCGCGGGTGATCTTCGCGGCGCCGGCGGACCCGTCTCCGATCGAGCGGCTGGCGGCGGCGGTGAGCGCGCAGCTCGAGGCGCTGGACCCGCCGGTGCCCGCGGAGGAGCGCCCCTTTTCGGCGCACCTGACCCTGGCGCGGGTGAAGCCGGCGCGGCGCGGGGGTGATCCGACGCGCGCGGTGGAGCGATTGTGTGAGCGGCACGCCGCGACCGACCTGGGGGGTGGGCGGATCGAGGCGGTGCAGTTGCTTGCCAGCACGCTCACGCCGCGCGGGCCGGTGTACGAGGTGCAGCGCGCGGTGCAACTGTAGCCGGCGCCCGACGGGTGCACGGTGGCGCTGGGATACCTTGGGGCGCCGGCGTGGTGTGCGGGCGCCGCCGCGCCCCCGTTGGGAGCGGGCTATGTGGGGGCGGGGTTGCTGTGGGTTCGGGGCGGCGCTCAGTCGACCGCGGCCATGCAGTCGATCTCGACCTTGAGGTCGTTGATCGCCATGGGGGCGCCGACGGTGGTGCGGGCGGGCCGGTGGCCTTCGAGCCAGTCGAGGTAGACCTCGTTCATGGCGTCGAAGTCGTTGGCGACGTCGCGCAGGTAGACGCGCACCATCAGCAGCTTGTCCTTGCTGGTGCCGGCTTCCTTGAGGATGTTCTCGAGGCGGCGCAGCGTCTCGCGCGTCTGCTCCTTGATGTCGGGCGAGGTGGCGCGGCGCGTTTCAGGGTCGAGGGCGGCCTGGCCGGAAAGGTAGGCCACGCCGTTGTGGATCACGGCCTTGGCCAGCGGGACGGATTCCTTCTCCAGCCGCAGCGTTTGAAGTTGAGCCATGGGTGTATCTCCTGGGTGGGTTGACGTTGGAATCGCTCTCGTCTGGGCGTCGATGATAACGATTTGCGGGGCGGGTGTGGCGGCGGCACAGGTGCGGGGAGGCTAGAGTATGGCATGGCGTGGCGCGTGCCTGGCTTGGAAAGGAGGCGGACGTGAGTGAGCCGACACGCAAAGTGTTGCGCGATCTGGAACGGTTCCTGTGCGAGATCACGGTGGCGGCGCTGGGCACGGTCGACGAGCGCGGCTTGCCGTACGTGGTGAACCTGTACGTCGCGCCGGACGACCAGTTGCGCTTCTATTTCGTCTCCGATCCCGAAAGCGCCCACGCGCAGCACATCGCGCGCGAGCCGGCGGTGTCGCTGGCGGGGTATGCGCCGATTCGGATGTGGCAGCAGGTGCGCGGGATTCAGATCCGGGGCCGTTGCAAGAAGGTGCCGGCGGCGCAGCGCGACGCGGTGTGGGCGATCTATCACGCGCGGTTTCCGCACATCGACGAGGTGGCGGAGTACCTGCGCTCGATGGATTTCTACTGCGTCACGCCGGAGACGATCCGGTGGATCGACAACAGCGTGCACTTCGGTTTCGAGGTGGATCTGAACTGGCCGCTGTCGGAGTCGCTGGCGATCAGTCACGAACGTCACGGTCTGGTGTGAGGCGCGCTCAAGCCGCGCGGGTGAGCGCAGCGAACCCCGCGGATATCTGCCACCGCCAACGACCCGCGGGGTTCGCGGACTCACCCGCGCGGCTTGATCCGGGGCAGAATCGCGACGGGGGCAGGGCGTTTATTCGAGCCGATTGAAGTGGGCGGACGTCAGGCTTTCGCTGGTGGTCTGGGTGACGTGGCCGTCGAACCAGAGCACGTTGCCCGAGCCGTTGTGCACTTCGCCGAGCTCCGCGGGGCTGCCGAACTGGTAGTGGTACTTGTACTCGTAGAAGGCGCGGTTGGTGTCGGCCCAGTCACCGGTGGTGGCGGTGTTGGCGGGGCTGACGACGGTGAAGCGGCGCTGCCGGGCGACGCGGTCGGGCCAGTCGCCGCCGTAGGTGAAGAATCCGTCGTGCGCGCCGAGTCCCCAGTTGCCGCTGCCGTTCCAGCCGTAGCTGACCGCGAGCTTGTGGCCCCAGTAGTTCTTGAGCTGGCTGGTGGCGGGGCACTGGAGGATGGTGGTGACCTCATCGCGGCGTGAAGAGTACATGCTGATGTATTCGGGCTCGGGCCAGTACGTGTTGGGCGACCACTCGGTGAAATAGTGGAAGTTCAGGTAATGCGCCACCGCGCCGCTCCAGTTGGGCGATTGCAGCTCCGCCACGTGCGAGCGCGAGGCGATCGGCAGCCATTCGTCATGGTCGTTGGCGTAGGCGTCGACCGCAAAGGTGAACTGTCGCTGCTGGCTGGCGCACTGTGTCGCCTTCGCCTGGTCCCGGGCCGCGCCGAGCGCCGGCAGCAGAAGAGCAACGAGCAGCGCGATGATCGAAATCACCACGAGCAGCTCGATCAGCGTGAACGCCACGTTGCGGTAACGTGCTGGACGGGGCATGGTCAACCTCCTTCGGGCGATATGTACATGGTCGACAGGGCGCGGCGCGAAACTCGTGTCGATCCGCCGCGGAAATGAAGCCAAATTGCACCGGGCAAGACAGGGGAAGCCCGGGCCAGTCCGACGGCGGAAAGAACTCCACTGCGTCCATTATGAAACAGGGTAGCCTGAGTGTCAACGGTTTCACAGCGCGGCGGCGATCCCGCGGAAGGCTCGCGGACTCGCCATCCGCGGGCTTGGGGGCGCAGTTGCGGGCTGCGCGCGGGCGGGCTAACGTCGAAATCATGACGCTTTGCGTGGGTCCGGACCAACTCGATCGCGCGGCCGCGGCGCTGCGTGCCGGTCAACTCGTGGCGTTTCCCACCGAGACCGTCTACGGCCTGGGCGCCAACGCGCTGGACGAGCGCGCGGTGGCGCGCGTCTTCGAGGCCAAGGGGCGGCCGCGCTTCGATCCGCTGATCGTCCACGTCGCCGACGCGGCCGATGCGCGACGCTTCGCCGCCGAATGGCCCGCCGCCGCGCAGCGCTTGGCCGAGGCGTTCTGGCCGGGGCCGGTGACGGTGGTGGTGAAGAAGTTTCAAGTTCCAAGTTCCAGGTTTCAAGTTCAGCAGACGGCGGCGGAGCCGCCGGATCCCAACTTGAAACTTGAAACTTGGAACTTGAAACCGATCCCCGATCTCGTGACAGCCGGCCTTCCGACCGTGGCGCTCCGCGTTCCGCGGCATCCGGTGGCGTTGGAGTTGATTCGGCGGGCGGGGGTGCCCGTGGCGGCGCCGAGTGCGAATCCGTTTGGCGCGGTGAGTCCGACGCGGGCCGAGCATGTGCGGGCGGGGCTGGGGGAGAAGGTGGATGTGCTGGTGGACGGCGGGCCTTGCGAGACGGGGGTGGAGAGCACGGTGGTGTCGGTGGTGGGCGTCGGCGAGGGCGGGGTGACCGTGCTGCGGCTCGGTGGGTTGGCGGTGGAGCGGATCGAGCAGGTGGTGGGCCCGGTGACGGTGGCGGTGGGGGACGAGGCGGCGAACGAGGCGGAAGCGGTGCAGGCCGGCCGACAGTCGCCGGGCATGCTCGCCCGGCACTATGCGCCGCGGGCGCGGTTAGTCGTGGTGGAGGCGGGGTTTCAAGTGCCAAGTTTCAAGTTTCAAGTTGAGCAGAGCGGCGCGCGGCGGGTGGGGGTGCTGATGTTCCGGCGTCGGCCCGACGTGGAAGAACAACTTGGAACCTGGAACCTGGAACTTGAAACTCTCTCCCCCCAGGGAGAGCTCACCGAGGCGGCGGCGAACCTGTTCGCGGCGCTGCATCGGCTGGACGCGGCAGGGGTGGATCTGATCGTGGCCGAGCTGGCGCCGGAGCAGGGGCTCGGCCGGGCGATCAACGACCGGCTGCGCCGTGCCGCGGCGGGACGGGCGGATGGGTAAATGTACCGGCCGGCTTGACTTGGCAGAGGAGTTTGTTATCTTTTAAGTAGAGAGGTTGAGGCCACCAAGCCCCAACCGAAAACCCTCCGGCAAGCAAGTCGCGAGACGCGCTTCACGCCATCCGGGGGGTTTTTTCGTGCGCGGAAGGGGCCAAGCGGACAAGGGGCCGAGTGAAGAGACAGACGGCGGCGAAGCCGCCGATTCCGCGCACTTGGCCCCTCGACCCCTCGGCCCCTCCCCCAGGCATATTTTTGAACCCCCAGCGGTTGTTTCACTTGCCGGGCCCGCTCGGCGCGGGTCTGCTATCCTCGTCGCATGTGATTGTCACAGCGGGAGATCCGCGCGGCACGGAATCGCAGCCCCCCGGCGGGTCGCCTCGCGTGGGGCCCAACTGGTGCGAGAGCGGCGAACTCTTTAGCATGTGCCGCCGTAAGGGTAACGGTAAGGCCGTTGCATCTCGCTCATCACTTGCAGTGCATTCGATGCGCCCGGCCGCGGGATACGTCCCCCGGTCCTCGGCCCGACAGGTTGGCCTCGGCATTCGCCGGGCTGCGGAGACACCACCAGAGGGATTCTTGGCATGGCTGACGCGTCCGCGAACGAAGACCTCCAGATCCAGCAGGCGACCGGTCGAATCAGCTTCCAAATCATGGGCACGCTCCTGGGCGGAACGCTGCTCATCTGCGCGGTGATCGCGCGGTTTCTCTACGACTCGCCCGACATCGCCGGGCTCATGGGCGGGCTCGCCGCGATCCTGCTCGGCGCGCCGTTGGTGTGGCTGGCGATGAAGGACCTGTGGCGCGGGCACTATCACATGAACGAGCTGGTGGCGCTGGCCGTGGTCGCGGCGTTCGCCAACCAGATGTACCTCGAAGCCGGCGCGATCGCGTTTTTCATGATCATCTCCGTGCTCATCGAAAACCGCACCGCGCTCGGCGCGCAAGCCTCCATTGAAGAGCTGGTGCGCATCACGCCCACGCGGGCGCACCGCGTGACCGACACCGGCGAACTGGAAGTCGACGCGCGCGACCTCAAGCCCGGCGACATCGTGCGCGTGCGCCCCGGCGACAACATCCCCGCCGACGGACGCATCGTCACCGGCAACTCCACCATCAACCAGGCGAACATTACCGGCGAATCGCTGCCGGTCGACAAGGGCGTGGGCGATGAAGTGTTCGGCGGCACGATCAACATGACCGGCTCGATGGATATCGAAGTGTCCAAGGCCGGCGAGGACACCACGCTCGGCCGCGTGAAAGAGATGATCCTCGAAGCCGAGCGCACGCGCATTCCGATCGTGCGCATGATCGACCGCTATGCCGCGTGGTACACGCCGACGATTCTCATGTTCGTGTTCATCGTCTGGTTCTTCGCCAGCCAGGTCAACGCGGAGGAGGCGACGCGCAACGCGATCTCGATGCTGGTGATCGCCTGCCCCATTCCGCTGGTGCTCGCCACGCCGACGGCCATGGTCGCGGCGCTGTCGGCCGCGGCGCGTTTGGGCGTGCTCGTGAAATCCGTGGTCGACCTCGAAGCGGCGCGCAATCTCACCGCGATGATCTTCGACAAGACCGGCACGCTCACGACCGGCGAGCTGGAAGTGAGCCGACTCTACCCCGCCGACGGCGTGCAGGCCGCGGAGCTGCTGCGCATCGCCGCGTCGGCGGAGCAGCGGTCGCGCCACCCGGTGGCGCGCGCGATCAGCAACGTGGCGCGCAAGGCGAACCTGCGTCTGCCCGATCCCGAGTCGTTCGAGGAGTTCGCCGGCAAAGGCGTGACGGCGACGGTGAACGGCCAGCGCGTCGTCGTCGGCCGCGCAAGCTGGATCACCGATCAAAGCGTGCATCCGGAATTGAAGCAGGCGGTCGATGCGCAGATGGAGCGCCCCGAAGCGCACGGCCTGTCGACGCTGTTCGTCGTGCGCGACGGTCAACTGCTCGGCTGGGTGGGCCTGGCCGACAACGCGCGCCCCGAAGCCGCCGCCGCGATGGACGAGCTGCGCGAGCAGGGCCTGAAGCGCCTCATCATCGTCACCGGCGACCGCGAGAGCGTCGCGCAGCGCATCGCCAGCCAGATGCACACCGAATACAAAGCGGAAGTGCTACCGCACGAGAAGCTGGAGATGGTCGACGAATTGAAGGCCAAGGGCCATCGCGTCGCGGTGATCGGCGACGGTGTGAACGACGCGCCGGCGCTGGCGGCTGGCGACATCTCCATCGCGATGGGCGCCGCCGGCAGCGACGTGGCGATCCACTCGGCCAACATCGCGCTGATGAACAACAACCTCAACCGCATCCCGTTCCTCGTGCGCCTGTCGCGCACGACCAGTAACGTGATCAAGCAGAACCTGATCATCGGCATTGGGTTCATCGTGCTGTTCGAGATCCTCGCGGCCGGCGGCTACATCTGGCCGGTCACCGCCGCGGTGGCGCTGGTGGTCAGCTCGATGCTGGTCGTGTTCAACTCCGCGCGCCTCGTGCGCAGCGGCGAGGACATCGAACACGCCGAGCACGAAGCGTTGAAGCAACGGGCGCCGGAGGCGGCGCGTCCCGCCGCGGAGCCGGTGCCGGAGAGCGGCGGGGCGCCGGTGACGGCGTAGGAGAGTTTCAGGTTCCAAGTTTCAAGTTTCAAGTTCAGACGGCGGCGAAGCCGCCGGTTCCCAACTTGAAACTTGGAACCTGAAACTCCTCCGTCAGCGGTATTTGAGGCCCTTATGGCCGGAGCGTTGGAGATATTGCATCAAGCCGTTGAGCATTCGCGAGATTTCCTCGGCAAGCGAGCGTAAGCGTTGAAACGTCGGTTCATCCACATATCGACGGTCGAAGACCAGGTAAAGCTGGGCCCGGACCTCACCCGCCGAGCCCTTGGCCGCGGAGAGGAACTGGTTGAACTCCGCCGCGCCATCGCGCTCGAAACCCTCGGCGATGTTCGACATGACGGACACCACCGCCCGGCGCATCTGATCGCGCAGCGCGAAATCACGTGCGAATCGCCCCTCGTCACTGACGTCATAGATCGCGTTGGCCAACTCCCGCACGCGCTGCCACGCCTCGATCTCCTCGAATCGTCCGATCGTCGCCATCCGATTTGGCCCCCTCAAACAGAGAATGTTTCAACCCACCTTTCAAGCGCCGAAGTCGACAACTTGAAACTTGAAACCTGGAACTTGAAACTCTCACCCCACTTCCCGCCGCTGAAACAGGATCACCGCCACGCAAAGGATCATCACCAGCGACAGGCCGCTGTACGCGCTCACGGTGAGAATGTGCAGGCCGGAGAAGGGGTTGCCGCGCGCCAGGGCGTCGGCCGGCCAGAGGGGTTGCAGGTCGGGCAGGACCACGTAAACCAGTTTGGCCAGGGCGTAGAACAGCTTGAGGTGCAGGCTCGCGTCCGCGGTGAACACCGCGCCCAGGCTCTCCCACACGCTGGCGTTGCGCGGCACGTTCAACTGGTTGTCCACGAACTGGCTGAACGAGTTGTTCACCAGCCCGATCAGGAACACCGCCAGGCAGACCAGCAGCGTCATGATCTGGCCGAGGCGCGTCGACGCGGCGATGGCCACCGCCGTCAGCACGAGCACCGCCTCGAAGACCAGCAGCAAGCCCAGCGTGATCTGAAAGCGCCGCCCCTCGTTGGCGACAAAATCCGCCCACGGCGGTTGCACCGCCCACTCCTTGTCGAGCGAGAAGGTCAGCAGCGCTGCGGCCGTCGCGGTGATCACCAGTGTGACCATCAGCGTCGAGCTGAACGCCCAGCGGTACAGGTAGTTGGCGCCCGCGGCGAACACCAGCGCCACGATCACCGCGAGCAATCCGAACAGGATCACCGGCCCGTCGAAACTGTGGCTGGCCGTCTGCATCACGCCGTGGCGATGCGTGAACAGGAACGCCAGGCTCAGCACGTAGAACGCCAGCGCGATCGCGCCCGCCACGCCGAGGAACTTGCCGATCACGAACACCGGCCGCGTCACCGGCTTGCTGATGACCGTCAGCACGGTGCGGTTCTCGATCTCCTCGCTCAGCACGCCCGTCGCGGTGAACGCCGCCAGCAGCAGGCAGAAGATGAACACCGTGCTCAGGCCCAGGTCGACCAGCAGCTTGTTGTCGTTGTCGAGCGTGTACGCCGCCAGCGACGGGTTGATCGCCATCATGAGCATGCCCACGAGCACGAGCACCACGAAGATGGGCTGGCGGATGGATTCCAGCAGCGTGTTTCGACTGATCGACAGCAGTTGTTGAATCATGATGCGTGTTTCGCCGTGAATGTGCGTGATGTGACTGGCGGCGACGGAACGCCCGCTTCATCATACGTCCGCGACGCCGCTTCGGTTTGCCGCTCTGGCCAGATGAACATCGCGGGCGGCATTGTAGCTTCCCGATCCAACGCGGCAGCAAGCGAACCCGCATCGCCGGTCGCAACGTACTGCCTCGAAAACAGACCCTCGGCCACTTGGCCACTCGGCCACTGGACCACTT
>JBMCXL010000031.1:0-14542 GCA_048621015.1 Phycisphaeraceae bacterium | reverse complement strand
GACCCGGCGCTGGAGTCGGCAGACGAAGGCTCGGGGACCGAGTCCTCCTCGGCAAGGCTGATGGCGTCGGTGCCGGTGCCGGTGTTGCTGGGGGTGATGGCGTCGGTCGAGTCGGTGTCGTCGGGGCTGAGCTGAATCTCGCCGCCGCCCTGGGTGTCATCACTGGCGTCCAGGGGAATCGGCTCGGACTCGCCGGCGGTGTCGTCGGGGCTGAGCGTGGGCGCATCGGCGGTGGTGTCGCCCAGGCCGATCGGACTGTCGGCGGTCGTATCGCCGGCGGCGGCGAGGCCTTCGACCTCGTCGCGCTTGAACATGAGCTGGTCGCGATCGCGGAACTGTTGAAGCTGACCCTGCGCGGCCATGTCCTTGACCGCCTGCGGATCGACACCGAGACGCTGGGCCGCCTCCTCCAGCGTGTAGAACATCTGCCTGGCCATGACCGCCTCCCTTCTCGGCGCGCCGTCCGGCGCGCGGTGGAGATTGCAACGGTTGCTCGGTGGCCTGCGCCGCACAGCGCGCAGCGCAGCTGTGCATGGGCCACCTCTATCGGCTAGGATACGATGCCAGGCTGGGGCTGACAACCCAAGCGACGCCACAGCGGTGGGTTACGCCGGCCCTCGCCACCACGCCCACACCACCCCCGCCACCCGAGGCCCGGGCCCCCCGGACGTCCGCCCATGGCCATTGCCTACGGCCTGCTCGAGCCGATCGAACTGACGCTGCCCCACCTGCCGCGCGCCCTCGAAGGCCTGCGCATCGCCCACATCAGCGACTTGCACGTCCGCCGCGACGGGCCCTGGTACAGCCGGCTGGAAACCCAGCTCACCAGTCAGCGCTTCGACCTGATCGTGCTCACCGGCGACTACATCGACCGCACCAACGGCGAACAGGAAATCCACGCCCACAGTGTGCTCCTGCGCCTCACCCAACGCCTGCGCCCACGCCTGGGCACCTTCGGCGTGTTCGGCAACCACGACACCGCCCTGCTGCGCGATCAGTGCCACGACGTGCCCATCCACTGGCTGAACAACGAAAACCATCACGTCTCCGGTCGGCCGCTGGAAGTGCTCGGCGTGGAAACGCTCCGGTACGACCTGCCCGACAGCGTGGCGCTGGTGCTGAATCGAACGCCGCCGCCCGCGCCGCGCGAAAAAGAAGATGATGATGAGGCGAACTCCGCGCTGGCGCCGGACGAACGGCCGCTGCGCGTGATGCTGGCGCACGAGCCGGGCGTGCTTCCCACCGCCGCGGACCTGGGCGTGGACCTGCTGCTTTGCGGACACACCCACGGCGGGCAGTGTCGCCTGCCCACCGGCCATCCCGTGATCAATGCGTGCGACCTGCCGCTCAGCCTGACCTCCGGCGTGCTGCGCTGTCGCGATACGCTCGCCGGGGTCAGCCGCGGCATCGGATGGACCGGCTGGGTGCCGCGCTTGTTCTGTCGGCCGCACGTGCCGGTCTACACGCTGCGCCGCGGCTCGCTGCCGGGCGTGCACAGCGAGCACATCAAAAACCTGCACCCGTGGTAAGCTGACCGAAGGCAGAGGCCAGAAGACAGAAGACAGAAGTCAGAAGATAGAAGACAGAAGATGGCATGAAGCGACGCGACTTGTCGCGTTCGGGGAGCCCCACCATGACCGACAAAGCCGTGATTCTCGCGCGCGGCCTGGGCACGCGCATGCGCAAGCAATCCGAAGCCGACCGCGCATTGACGCCTGAACAGGCAAAAATCGCTGAAACGGGCGTCAAGGCGCTGGTGCCGATCGATCGGCCGTTCCTCGATTACGTCATGACCGCGCTCGCCGATGCCGGCTACCGGCGCATCTGCCTGGTCATCGGTCCGGAGCACGACGCGCTGCGCGAGTACTACGGCAAGGAGATTCAGGCCGAGCGGCTGAGCTTCGACTTCGCCGTGCAAGCCGAGCCCAAGGGCACCGCCGACGCCGTCGCCGCCGCGGAGACGTTCGCCGGCGACGATCCGTTCCTGGTCATCAACTCCGACAACTATTATCCACTCGAAGCGTTGCGCGGCCTGCGTGAATTGAGCGGGCCGGGCCTGGCGGTGTTCGACCGCGCCGCGATGTTCGCCTGCAGCAACGTCGCCGCCGACCGCATTACGAAGTTCGCCGTGGTGGAGCAGGATGGCGAAGGTTATCTGAAGCGCATCCTGGAGAAACCGGACGCCGACACCGTCGCCGCGCTGCCCGAGCCGGTGGGCGTGAGCATGAACTGCTGGATGTTCGACCAGCGCATCTTCGAGGCAGCGCGCATGATCGCCCCGTCGCCGCGCGGCGAGTACGAACTGCCCGATGCGGTGCAGACTTCGATCGACAAGCTCGGAGCGCGCTATCGCGTGCTGACGTATGAAGCGCCGGTGCTCGACCTTTCGAGCCGGGACGACGTCGCGGGCGTGGCCGAGCGCTTGAAGGGGCAGGAGGTGCGGTTGTGACCGCGACGCTGTCGCTGTCGGAACTGGGCGCGCCCGAGGCGGTGACGCAGCGCCTCGAGCAGCGCGGCCTGCACGGCGAGCGCGCCGCGCGCAAGGCGAAACTGTTCCAGCGCGCGGCCGCGACGTTAGAGGACCGCACCGGCGCGCCGCTGCACGCGCTGTTCATCCCCGGGCGCATCGAGGTGCTCGGCAAACACGTTGACTATGCCGGCGGACACAGCATCACCTGCGCGATCGATCGTGGGTTCTGCGTGATCGCGCGAGTCCGGAATGACGATCAGATCCGCCTCATTCGCGCCGATGGCGAAGGCGAAGCGCAGTTCCGGCTCGACCCCGACCTGCTGGCGACGCCGGGCGACTGGACGAATTATCCGATGACGTGCGCGCGGCGCGTGGCGCGCAACTTTCCGAGCGCGCGTCGCGGCGCGGACATTGCGTTTCTCAGCGATCTTCCACCGGCCGCGGGGCTTTCCAGCTCCAGTGCGTTCATCGTCGCGATCTTCTTCGCGCTGGCGCGCGTCAACGACTTGGAGAACGACCCGACGTATCAGCAGGCGCTGGGTGAGTTCCGCGCGCTGGCGGGCTATCTCGGCGCGATCGAGAACGGCTCGACGTTCGCGGGCCTGGCGGGCGACCGCGGCGTGGGCACCTTCGGCGGCAGCCAGGACCACACCGCCATCATCGGCAGCCGCGCCGACCAGCTTGGCCTGTTCGGCTACTGCCCCGTGCAACTGGAACGCTACATCGACCTGCCCGATGGCCACACGTTCGCCGTCGGCGTCAGCGGCGCCGAGGCGGTCAAGACCGGCGGCGCCCAGCAGTCCTACAACAACGCGGCGCAGCTCGCCGCCGACGCCGCGGCGCTGTGGCGCGAGAAGACCGGCCGCGACGACCTGCGCCTCAAGGACGCCATCGACTCCTCGCCCACCGCGCTGGAGCAACTGCGCGAAGCGCTCAAGCCGCGCCCCGAACTGCTGCAGCGCTTCGAGCATTTCTACATGGAGAACGAGCGCCTCGTGCCGCAGGCCGCCGAGGCGTTTCAGCGTGCGGACCTCGACAAGCTCGGCGACGTGGTGGACCGCTCACAGCAGCTTGCCGAGCAGTGGCTGTTGAACCAGGTCGAGCCGACGATTCACCTGGCGCGCAGTGCGCGGCAGCACGGCGCGGCGGCGGCGTCGGCGTTCGGCGCGGGCTTCGGCGGCAGCGTCTGGGCGCTGGTGCGCAACGATCAGCTCGAAACGTTTCTCGAAGCGTGGGGCGAGGATTATCGCGCGGCGTTTCCGGCGGAAGGGGCGCACGCGCAGTTTTTCCATGCGCATCCGGGACCGGCGGCGTTTGAACTGGGCGGGGATGTGTTGGCGGCGGTGGCGTGAGCGCGACGGAATCGCGTCGCTTCCTGTTTATGCTTCGACCATTTGCGGTGGCGCGAGCGCTGAAGCGGGCTGCGGTTGATCGGGCAGCGCGATGGGCTGGAACGTCCACGTGTTGGCGGACTTTCGCGCAGCCAGGCACATCGCGGCGCTGAGCAGGCCTTGCTCGAGCGGGGTGTGGGAGGCGGCTTCGCCGCGGATGAGGTCGAAGAAGTTGCGCAGAAGCACGCTGTCGCCGCCGCCGTGGTCGTCCTCGGCGGTGGTGATGGGCCATTCGGTGATGCGCGGCTCGTCGTGGTGGTCGATGACCCGAACGATGTTGTCGCGCCAGTCGAAGGTGAGGGTGGCGTGGTAGCCGGTCACGCATGCGCCGCGTCGGCCGGCGGTGCGGCGGGTGACGAAGTTCTGGCTGTAGGCCGCATGCAGGCCGTTCTCGTACATGAGCAGGGCGGAGCCGGCATCCTGGTTTTTGATCGATTCGCTGAACGCGCACAAGTGATCATCGATCGGCATGCCGCCGGTATCGCGGCGCTTTTTGAGGTTTTGCGGGCTTTCGACGCACGTTTCAGTGCGGTCGCATTCGGAGCAGCGCAGGTTTTCGGGCATGTCGCCGCCATAGACGCGCCGCGCATGCGTGGCGGCGACGACGAGCGGCGCGCTGCCCGCCAGCGCGTTGAGGTAATCGAAGTCGTGCGTCGCTTTCTGGAGCCAGAGGCCGCCGGTGGTGTCGAAGTCGCGATACCAGTTGCCGAAGTAGACACCGCCGTAGCTGACGTTGTTGTGCGCCTGGATCTGGTTGATGGCGCCGAGCCGGCCGCTCTGAACGATCTCCAACGCCTTGCGGAACAACGGCGTGACGCGCAGCGGGAAGGAGACGACGACCTTCTCACCGCGGCCGGCGTAAGCGCGCGCGAGCTGGGTCAGTTGCTCTTCGGAAATGGCGACGGGTTTTTCCAGCAGGATCGGCACGTCCACGCCGCGCTCGGCGAGCTGGACGGCCAGGGGCGCGTGCAGGTTGCAGCGCGTGCCGACGATGATGCCGTCGATCGGCGCGCCGCTGGCGAGCATCCGGTCGATGTTGGCGAAGACGGGGACGTCGAGGCCGTCGTGAAGCTCGCGCTGGCGCAGGCGCTGGCGCACGCTGTCGGGGCTGGGGTCGACGATCGCGCTGAGCTTGAACGGCAGGTCCAGTTGCCGAGCGAGGCGGAGCAGGCCCGAAGCGCGGCCGCCCATGCCGATGACTGCCAGGTTGATCATGGCGAGTAACTCCCCGGTTGCGCTGAGGGATCGCGCCGATGCGCGGGTGCGGCGAGTTTAGCGGATTCGTGAATGGGATGGGCAGCGCGCCTTTTTAACCGGTGCGCGCGTTTTCGAGGCGTTCGCTGCGTTGTGGCAGTCGAGGGGCCGACCCCGCGGAAGGCTCCTGCGTCGCCATCCGCGGGCTTTGGAGGGCGGAGGGGAGGCGGATCAGGGGGAGGTGTGCTCGGTGATGAACGGCGGGGCGACGATCAGGCGCACGGGCAGCAGGAGCACGTCGGCGTAGAAGCGCAGCGGGTCGATGACCGCGCGGGCGAGGTTGTCGCCGGAGAGGGTGCCCGCTTCATCGAGGCCGGCGGCGGCGCGGTAGCGCTGCTCCATCGGGCCAGCGACGATCTGTTCGGTGAGGTCGGGCTCCTCGGTGACGGTGAAATAGACCGGGCCGTGGGTGACCTGGCCGGTGACGGGGTGGACGACGGTCGTGTCCCAGTGCGCGCGGTCGTCGCCCTGGAGGGTGGCGATGGGGGGCATGTCGGGCTGATCCGCCGAGGCGGGCTCCGCGGCCTCCGGGACGTCGGCGGCATCGGTGGTGTCGGCGACTTCAGGGGTGTCGGTCACGGGCTCGGCAGACTCGGCGGGCTCGGCGGGGTCATCGGCGTCGGCGCTCTCGACGCGGCCGGCCTCCTCGCCGAACATCGGATCCTCATCCTCCGGCTGGAGGCGCTGCGGCTGGCTCTCCAGTTCACGGTAGTTCTGCTCCGGCTGGTCCGTCGCGCAGCCGAGGGCGAGTGCCGCCGCCATCACCATCATCGCGGCGGCGCAGCGTGTTCCGTTAAGCGGCCATGACCGTTGCATGAGATGCCCCTCTCCTGTGGTTCGCGATGCCCTACCGCGCGCGAGGCGGGCCACGGCACTGCAATATAGCAACGGGCGGAGGGGGAGGAAAAGCAGGCGAGCAGGCGGCGGTGGGGTTCTTTCCTCACGCAACGGCGACCCCGCGGAAGGCTCGCGGACTCGCCATCCGCGGGCTTGGGGGGGGGAATGGCGCATCCGATTGGCCGAGGTGCCTGCGCTGTCCGCGGTTGCTGCTTTTCCCACCTCACGCCGTCGCGGTGGTGACGGGCGTTCGCGGCGTGGCGGCGGCGTGGCGGCTGAGGGTGGAAGCCGCCGCCACGTTGATGCGCGGATGCACGCTCAACCGCTGAGCGAGCGGCCAGTGTGGACGCCAGGCCTCCTCCGCGGCGAGGACGCGCCGGAACCGCCGGCGATGCTGACGATAGCGGACATAGGCCGCGACGCTCCGGATCAGCCCCACCATCGCGGCGGCGGCGGCGGCCAAGAGCGTGGACTGGCCGAGCATGGCGTACTGCTCGGGCACCAGCCAGCCAGCGAGGGCCAGCGGCGCGGCGGAAAGGAGCATCAGCGGCGAATGCACCCGTCGAAAGCGTCTCCCCATCCTTTTCATCCTCCTGATCGGGTCGCGCGGGGCGGGTTCCCGCGACGGGGCGACGGAAGGTGCAAAGGCGGTGCCGGCCCGGATTCTGGCGTCTAACTTCATGTTTTACCGCTGGTTGCAAGTGTTGCGCGTCTGTCTCGCTCTGCACCGGATGATGCCTGGCCGCAACACCGGGTGGTGCGGACATGCCACGGGGCATGGGCGCGGCGCGGCCGGCGATCATGCGGGTGAAAGACGATAGTGTGGCCCGGCTCAGGGCCGCGACGGGTCCAACGCCGTTTGTGGGCTCCGGGCCGCCCGGCTAAAGTGAAGGGTTTCCCCGGCAGCCGGTGCGTCGGGGCACGGGAGCCCGGCGGTGCAGCACACCACCCCCAGCAACACGAACCAGGACCCGGCGAACCCGAGCATCAGCCCCGCCGCGCTGGACAAGGCGGCGGCCCTGGTCGAGGCTCATGCCTACATCCGCCGCTTCGACGGCAAGGCGGTCGTGGTGAAGGTCGGCGGCTCGATCATGGACGAGCCGGCCACGCTCGATCGGCTGGTGCAGGACGTCTGCTTCCTCGACGCGGTGGGCATGCGCCCGATCGTCGTCCACGGCGGCGGCAAGGGCCTGACCCAGGCGATGAAGGAAGCGGGCCTCGAAGCGCACTTCGTCCAGGGCCAGCGCTACACCGACGAGCGCACGCTCGCCATCGCCGAGCACGTGTTCGTCCAGCAGATCAACCAGCCCATCGTCGCGCGCATCCGCGAGCTCGGGCACAAGGCGATGGGCCTGCACAGCCTCGGCAGCTGCGCCGTGTTCGCACGCCGATTGTTTCTCGACGGCGAGGACGGCCGGCGCGTCGACATCGGTTACGTCGGGGAGGTCGAGTCGGTCAACGGCGATCTGCTGCGCGCCCTCATCGAAGCGGACTACATTCCCGTCATCGCCCCGGTCGCGCGCGACGCGGCGGGCAGCAAGCTCAACGTCAACGCCGACTCCGTCGCCGGCCACGTCGCCGCGGCCATCGGCGCCGAGAAGCTCGTGCTCGTCTCCGACACGCACGGCATCCGCGCTTCGGAAGACGTCGACGATCTGGCGACACACCTGACCAAGCAACAGATCGAACAGCTCATCGAAAAGGGCATCATCAGCGCGGGCATGCTCCCCAAGGTCGAAGCGAGCTTCACCGCGCTGGCCGGGGGCGTCAACAAGACGCACATCATCGACGGCCGCATCCCCCATTCGCTGCTGCTGGAGGTCTACACCGACAAGGGGATCGGCACGGAAATCGTGCTATAAGATTGCCGATTGTCGATCGCCAATTGCCGATTGGGGGAGGCGATTGGACCGACAACGGTGAAAACGAATCAATTGGCAATCGGCAATTGGCAATCATGAACCACTTTCTCTCCATCGCCGACGTTTCGCGTGACGAACTCGACCACGTCTTCGACGTGGCCTTCGCGCTGCGCAAGGCGCGCATGGAAGGTCAGCCCAACGAGCCGATGCTCGCGGGCCACACGCTCGCGATGATCTTCGAGAAGCCGAGCCTGCGCACGCGCGTCAGCTTCGAGCAGGCGATGATCGAGCTGGGCGGCCAGGCGATCGTGCTCGGCCAGGAGATCGGCCTCGGCCAGCGCGAGGCGATCGGTGACGTGACGCGCGTGCTGGCCGGCATGGTCCACGGCATCGCCGCGCGCGTGTTCGAGCACGACAAGCTCGAACAGATGGCGCAGTTCAGCAACATCCCCGTCATCAACATGCTCAGCGACTGGTCGCATCCGTGCCAGGCGCTGGCCGATGTCATGACGATGATGGATGAGTTCGGCCGGGACCTTTCGGGCAAGACGCTCGCCTTCGTCGGCGACGGCAACAACGTCGCGCGCAGCCTCGCGGTGACCTGCGGCAGGCTCGGGCTCAACTTCGTCCTCGCCAGCCCGCCGGGCTACGAACTGGAGCGGCCGTTCGTCGACCGCATCATGAGCCAGGTGCCCGACATGAACTTCGAGCTGACCGGCGATCCGCGCGAGGCGGTGCACCATGCCGATGCGATCTACACCGACACGTTCGTGTCGATGGGCCAGGAAGAGGAGACGCAGAAGCGGCTGCACGCGTTTCGCGATTATCAGGTAAATGCCGAGTTGCTGAATGAGGCGCCGGATCACGCGATCGTGCTGCACTGCCTGCCGGCGCATCGCGGCGAGGAGATCACCGACGACGTGATGGACGGCCCGCGCAGTCGCGTCTTTCCCCAGGCACACAATCGGCTGCACGCCCAGAAGGGGTTGCTCGCAGTGCTGCTCGGCGGCCGGTGAGGGAATCGCCGATCATCCCCGCACGCCGGACTGGAACGACCGCAGGGAGCGAAAGTCCGGTTGCGGGCGCCCGAATCCGGACCTGCGCTCCCTTTGGTCGCTGCGGTTCGGCGTGGGGCCGACGGCATCGACGGGGCAATCGGCCATGAACCTCGCTCGCTGCACATCCGGGGGCCCGGCGCTATAATGCGCGGCGAGGCGGGGGCCGTGGGAGATGGGTCTTTCATCATGCAGGTCACGACTGTCGAGCCGGGCAATCTCGATCAAGCCGAGGCGATCGCCCAGCGCGCCGCGAGCACGCTGGAGGCCGGCGGTCTGGTCGTGTTTCCCACCGAGACCGTCTACGGCGTCGGCGCCGCCGCGACCAGCGAAGCCGGCGTCCAGGCCCTGCGCGCGCTCAAGGCCAATGGCGAATCGCGCGCCTTCGCCGTGCACCTGCCCAACCCCGCCGCCGCCGAGCGCTACGTGGACCTGTCCAGCCCCGCGCTGCGCCGACTGGTGCAGAAGGTGTTCCCCGGCCCGGTCACGCTGGTCGTCGACGTCGCCGAGCCCACCATCGACCGCAAGCTCACAGGCATGCACCTGCAAGGCTGTCGCGATCGGCTTTATCACGGCAACACCATCGCGCTGCGCTGCCCGTCGCACGAACTGACACAGCACATCCTCGCTGGCACCGACGCGCCCATCATCGCCGGCTCGGCGAACCGCCGCGGCCGCGCGCCCGCGCGCGAAGCGCAGGAAGCCATCGACGCGCTCGGGCAGGACGTGGACCTGGTCGTCGACGGCGGCCGGTGCCGATACGCCAAGCCCTCCACCGTCGTGCGCGTCACCGGCGAAGGCGCCAACCAGCACATCGTCGTCGAGCGCGAGGGCGTGTACGACGAGCGCTTCATCCGCAAGCTCATGCGCTGGACGCTGCTGCTGGTGTGCAGCGGCAACACCTGCCGCTCGCCCATGGCCGAGGGCCTGGCGCGGCAGATGCTCGCCGAGCGGCGCGGCATCGCGCCCGACGAACTGGAAGCGGCGGGGCTGCGCGTGCTCTCGGCGGGTGTCAGCGCGGGCGGGGGCATGCCCGCGAACGAGCACGCGGTCGAAGCGCTCAAGAAACAGAACATCGATCTTTCCCAGCACCGGGCGCGCGAACTCACGCCGCAGATGGTGCACGAGGCCGACGTCATCTACACGATGACCGAGGCCCACCGCGAGGCGGTCGTGGCGCTGGTGCCCTCGGCCGCGGACAAGACGTTCACGCTCGATCCGAACGGGGACATCGAAGACCCCCTCGGCAGCGGCGCCAGTTCATACCAGCGCACCGCGGAGCTGATCCGTCGCCGGCTCGATCAACGCCTGAAGGAGCAGCAGCCATGAAGATCGCCCTCGGCGCGGACCACCGCGGCGCCGAAATCCTCAAGCGCATCGTCCCCCTGGTCGAGCAGTGCGAATGCCAGTTGATCGACCATGTGCCGTGCGACGGCCGCACCTGCGACTATCCCGACATGGCCTACCCCGTCGCCAACGCCGTCTCCACCGGCGAGGCCGACCGCGGCATCCTCGTCTGCGGCTCGGGCATCGGCATGTCCATCGCCGCCAACAAGGTCAAGGGCGTGCGCGCCGCGCTGGTGCATGACGAGATCAGCGCCGAAATGTCGCGCCGCCACAACGATGCGAACGTGCTCTGCCTCGCCGCGGACCTGCTGGGCATGCGCGTGATCGAGCGCATCGTGCAGATCTGGCTCACCACCGACTTCGAAGCCGGCCGCCACGCGCGGCGCGTCAACAAGATCGCCGCCATCGAGCAGGGCCACAAGCCCGAAACGGTGAGCGACGACGCCGCGGTGACGGGGTGAAGCGGCGGCATTGCCAGTTGCCGATTGAGTCGGATGCCGGCGCAGCCAGCGTAGGCTCCCTCTCCCCCTGGGAGAGGGCTGGGGTGAGGGGGGTCACCGTCCACCTCGCGTCTGTTTCGCGCGGAAGACGCAAGGTCAACGGCGATCCCCTCACCCGCCTCGTTTACCTCTTCCCGCGCATGAGCCGCACTTGCTCGGCACCCTCTCCCGACGGGAGAGGGTTTAGGCACCAATCGGCAATCGGCCATCGGCAACAACGATTGGCCCCCCACGCGCCCTTTCCCTATCATGCACCCGCCATGCTCGAGCAAGCCAATCGCGTGCACGTCGATCAAGTGGACTGGCCCGCGCTGCTGCCGTTCGTTCGGCTGTTCCGCGGCTTTCGCATGGCCATCCACCCCGGCAAGCTCGGCCTGGCGCTGCTGCTGGTCGTGCTGACCTATCTCGGCGGCCTGGGCATGGACCTCATGTGGGGCCAGCCCGTCCAGCCCGGCGAAATTCAGCGCTACCTCCACAGTCCCACCGACGATTACAACCAGTGGCTCGCGCAGCGCGATGCGGCCGCGACCACCGGCACCGCCGGCGTCTTCGAGACCGTCCTCGATGTCGAAACGCGCGCCTTCAAGAACCTCATCGTCTCCGCCACGCAATTGAACTTCGGCATCACCGGCTTCCTCTCCGGGCGTGGGTTCAACGCCGGCGGCGTCCTCGGGGCGCTGAGCATCATGGTTCTCGGCGTGCCCGGCTGGCTGTACACCACCTACCCCGGCTTCCTCGCGCTGTTTCTCACCTTCGCGTTCCTGCTCACCGCGCTGTTCGGCGGCGCGATCGCGCGACTTGCCGCGCTTCAGGCCGCGCGCGACCTGCGCCCCTCCGCGTTCGCCGCGCTGCGCTTCACCGCCGCACGCTATCCCTGGTTCGTCCTCGCCCCGGTCATCCCCTTCGCCGTGGCGGTCGGCCTCGGACTCGTGCTCGCCGTGGCGGGGCTGATCTTCTTCAACGTGCCGGGGCTCGACGTGGTCGGCGCGCTGCTGTTCGGCGTGCTGCTGATCGTCGGATTCGTGATGGCGCTGATTCTCATCGGCCTGCTCATCGCCGCGCCGCTGCTGCTGCCGGCCATGGCCGTGGAAGGCACCGACGCCTTCGACGCCATCAGCCGCGGGTTCAACTACATCATCGGCCGGCCGTGGCACTACCTGTTCTACAACGCCGTCTACGTCGTCTACGGCGCGCTGACGTACCTGTTCGTCGGCCTGGTCGTGTACGTCACGCTGTGGTGCACGAAAGTCGCCGTCGGCCTGTGGGCGTTCGCCGACACCGACGCCGGCGCGGATCGCTTCGACGCCATCCTGCCCGCGCCGCAGCTCGGCGAGCTGGTCCATGCCGTCAACTGGGATGCGCTCGGCGGCAGCGCCGCCGTCGCCGCGTGGATCGTGCTCGCGTGGGTGAAGCTGCTGATCGCGCTGCTGCCGGCTTTCGCGGTGAGCTTCTTCTTCTGCGAGCAGACGTGGATCTACCTGCTGTTGCGCCGCTCGATCGACGGCGCCGAGCTGGACGAGGTGCACCTCGAACCCGAAGACGAGCCGACCGCCACACCGACGCCCGACAAGATCGAGCCGACCGCGCCCGACACGACGCAGACCGCCGCCGAGTGACGCCGGCGTCGTTGACATGCATCCCCTCTCCCTCCGGGAGAGGGGATCAACGACAACCCCACGTCCGCATCGCGAAGAAAACGCCCCGTCGCCGATGATCCCCTCACCCGCCTCGTTCACCCCTTCACGCGAATGTTGCGCTGCCTGCTCGGCACCCTCTCCCGGCAGGAGAGGGTTTCGGCGCTCCATCCGGACGCCCCCCTTCTGCTAGCATGCCCCCATGTTGTTGCAATCGCGTTCCATCCTGCTCATCGCCATTGTTTCGCTGCTGCTGCCCTTGACCGCCAGCGGCAACCAGCGTGACGACGCCCCGCGCATCGTCACGCTCGCGCCGGCGCTCAGCCAGATGCTCGTCGACCTGGACATGGCCGATCACATCGTCGGCGCGGCCAGCTATGACGATGTCGTGCGCGACGGCCTGCCGGTCGTCGGCGGCTTTCAGGACATCGACACCGAACGGCTGCTCAGCCTTCGGCCGACGCACGTGCTGACCATGACCACCAGCAACGATCCGCCCGCGCGCCTGCGCGAGCTCGCCGAGGCCGGGCGCTTCGAGCTGGTGAGCTATCGCTACCCCGACACGATCGATCAGGTGCTGGACATCCTCCACCACGACACGCAAACGGACGGCCCGCGTCGCCTTGGCGAACTGCTGAACATCCCGCAGCGCGCCGAACAACTCAAGCGGCGCACGCGCAACCAGCTCGATGCGCTGCGCGAACTGACCGCCGAGCGCACACCGCCGAAGGTGCTCATCGTCATCGGCACCGGCCCCGTGACCGCCAGCGGGCCCGACACGGTCAACCACGAGCTGCTTGCGTACGCCGGCGGCGTAAATGCGGCCGGCGAAGCGTCAGTCATGGCGCCGACCTATGACCGCGAGGCGCTGATCGCCCTGGCCCCGGAAGTGATCGTGCTGATGCTGCCCGGCGCGCCGCCGCTCACCGACGGTGATGCGCGTCTCGCCGAGTTTGCGGGGCTGCCTATTCCCGCGGTCGAGCGCGGGCGCATCCATTTGCTCAACGATCCCCTGATCGTGCTGCCGAGCACGAACCTGCCGCAGGTCGGCCTCGCCATGGCGCGCGCGATCCACCCGGCACTGGACGAGGCGCTGCGCGAGCTTGAAGCGAGCTTCGCCGAAGCATCGGAGCGCGCCCCGTGACCGCGGCCGTCACGCCCACCACGAGCCGCTCCGCCAACACGGCGCGGTACGCGCTGGCGTTCGGTGTGTTGGCCGCGCTGCTGCTCGGCGCGGTGGTGGCGCGGCTGGCGGTGGGCACCTCGGGCGTGGGCTGGCCGCACCATGCATTTGAAGGCGAAGTCGCGGCGTACGTGTGGCAGGCGCGCCTGTTCCGCGTGGCGCTGGCGGCCGTGGCGGGCGCGGCGCTGGCGATCAGCGGCGTGGCGCTGCAGGCGCTGCTGCGCAATCCACTGGCCGAGCCTTACATCCTCGGCCTCACCACCGGCGCGGCCGCGGGCATCATGGCACAGGGCGCGCTGTTCTATTACGTCGGCTGGACGCTCGGCCGGCAGGCGGTGTCGCTCGGCAACGTGTTGCCCATGCCCGCGTGGCTTGACCTGACGCTCAGCGCCGACCAGGCGGGCGCGATGGCCGGCGCGCTGCTGAGCATGACGATCGTCTTTCTCGCCGGTCGCCGCCGCGGTCTTATCGACCCGCTCGGGTTGCTGCTCACCGGCGTGGTGCTGTCCACGATGAACGGCGCGCTGGTGATGATGCTCAATTACCTGGTCGGGCCTAGCGTCGCACGCGACGACCTCGCGCGCTGGATGATGGGCTATCTCGACGAAGGCGTCAGCGGGGGCATGATCGGCATGGTCGCGCTGCTCACCGCCATCGGCCTGGCGCTGCTGGTGGCGGCAGGCCGCTCGATGGATGTCGCCACGCTCACCGAGAGCGAGGCGCAGAGCCTCGGCGTTAACCTGCGCCGGCTGCGGGCGCTGCTGTTCGGCATCGCGAGCGTACTGGCCGCGGGCGCGGTGCTGCTGGCCGGGCCAATGGCATTCGTGGGCTTGATCTGTCCGCATCTGGCGCGGCTGATGCTCGGCCCGCGCCACGGGCCGTTGGTGATCGGCGCCGCAATGGCCGGCGCGACGCTGATCCTGCTGTCCGACCTGGCCAGCACGGCACTGTACCTGAGACTGAGCGTGGGCCTCATGCCGATCGGCATCTTCACCGCCATGGTCGGCGG